>CBDULG010000100.1:0-10044 GCA_965367985.1 uncultured Rhodocyclaceae bacterium | reverse complement strand
CGGATGCTTGGCCGGATTGACGAGGATCACACCGTAGGGGTTTAACAGTTCTGGATCGCCTTCGAAGACGATTTTCAGGTTCTGCCGGTTCTTGAAATTGGCCCATGAGCCGCGGTCGCTGAGCGTGTAGGCATCGAGCCCGGCGGCCATGTTAAGCGTCGCGCCCATGCCCGAGCCACTTTCCTTGTACCATCCTTGCCCGACCGGCGGCTCGCCGATTGCCGCCGACCAGAGACGCTGTTCCGCCGCGTGCGTTCCGCTGCGATCGCCCCGCGAGGCGAACGCAGCTTGCGCTTCTGCGATCTTGCTGAACGCGCTCTTGGCGGTGGTAGCAAATCGGACCTGTGCCGGATCGCTTTCCGGCCCGACAATGACGAAATCGTTGTACATCACATCCTTGCGGTAGGCGCCGTCACCGTCGGCGACGAATTGCTCTTCCTTGATGCGATCATGCACCAGCAACGCGTCGGCATCGCCACGGCGGCCGACATCGAGCGCCTGTCCTGTACCCAGTGCCACCACCCTCACGGTAATGCCGGTGGTCTTCTCGAAGATCGGCAGAATGTGCCCGAACAGGCCGGAGTTTTCTGTCGAGGTGGTCGATGCCAGCGTGATGGAATCGGCCGCCTGGGCGCTCAGGCACGCCGCGCCGAGGACCAACGGCGCCAACCAGCGCGTCAAAAAGCCATATGCCACGGTAGTTCTCCTTTGATGTATTGCCGCGCCTCTGGCGAGGCCGGCCGTGAAAAGAAACGCTGCACAGGCGCATGCTCGCACACACGTCCGCCGGCGAGAAAGACGACGTCATCGGCCAGCCGGGTGGCCTGGCCGAGGTTATGCGTGGTCATGATGATCTTGGTACCGTCGGTACGAATCTGCCGCACGATGCGTTCGAGCGACTCGACGCCGGACGGATCGAGGCTCGCCGTGGGTTCGTCGAGCAACATCACGCGCGGCGCGGTCAGCCACGCCCGCCCAAGCGCGAGTCGCTGCTGCTCGCCACCGGAGAGGCGCCGCGCCTGGTCATGGGCGCGATCCACCAGACCAATACTCGCCAGTATCCGCATGCCGCGCCGCTGCCGCTCGGCGCGGGTCACGCCGCGCGGGCGAAGGCCCAGTGTGACGTTGTCGAGCACCGTGGTGCGCAACATCACCGGATGCTGAAACACCATCGCCACGCCCTTGCCGTCGAAGGGCTGGCCGTTCCAGTCGATGCTGCCGCCGGTGGGCTGGATGAGGCCGCACAAGGCACGCAGCAGCACGCTCTTGCCGGCACCATTGGCGCCCAGCACGATCGTGATGCCCTCACCGCTGAGTTCCAGATCGACGCCATCGAGCACGGCGCGCGCGCCAGGCGCAAAGCGCAGATCGCGAAGTCGCAGCGGAAACCTGCTCATGCGAAACGCCGCATGACCGAGGTGCGCAGGGCGAAGGCCGCCGCATTGAGCAGCAAGATGATCGCCAGCAGCACCATGCCGAGGGCAATCGCCAGCGGCAGATCACCCTTGCTCGTCTCGAGCGCGATGGCGGTGGTCATGACGCGTGTTGCGCGGTCGATGTTGCCGCCGACGATCATCACCGCACCGACCTCCGACATAGCCCGGCCGAGTCCGGCCAGCACGGCGACGATCAGTGAAAATCGGCAGTCGTGCAGCAGCACGCAGACGCTGTCCCACCAGCCAAAGCGCAACGCCGCCAGTTCGTCTTCGTACTGGCGCCAGGCGTCTTCGATCACCTGCCGCGCAATCGCAGCCATCAGCGGCACCACCAGCACGACCTGCGCGATGACCATGGCCGATGGCGTGTAAAGCAAGCCGAACGATCCCAGCGGCCCGGAGCGCGACAGCGCCAGATACACCACGACGCCGACCACCACCGAGGGCAAGCCCATGAAGCCATTGACCAGCACGCCGGCCAGTTGCTTGCCGGGAAAACGCCCAACGGCAAGACAGGCGCCGAGCGGCAGGCCGATCAGCATGCCGATGATTACCGCCAGCCCGCTCACCCGCACGCTGAGCCAGACGATTTCGCCAACCCGGTGGTCAAAACCCGCCAGCAGCCCGAAGGCGTCCGCGAACGCCTGCGCAAAGCCGCCCACGGCTCAGCCTCCCCCGCGCTGCATGGCGCGGTCGAGCCGCGCAATCAGCGCGGCGCGACCGGCGTCGTTCCCTGAGACGAAGCGGAAGCGCACGTCGAGCACCGGCAGCGCGAACTGCCCCAGCTTCCGCAATGGCAGCGGCTGAGCCGTGACTTCGAGCACTACGTCGCCGTCAACGAGCCGGTAGGTGTTCGGTGCAATCGTATCGACTGCGCCGGGATGTGCGGCATGGATCGATCGCGCAAACTCTTCCGCGCTGGCACCGACTTCGCGCGCAAAGGCCTCCAGCGAAGGGGGACGAAATGCGGACATCGACGCTCAACCGCCCGCAACGGGCGGCCAGATGGCCAGTTCGTCATTCTCCTCGAGAGTCCGCGCGGCCCGCCCGCCCGGCGGCACGAAAACGCCATTGACGAGCACCAGATGCGCGCGCTTTTCCGGCACCTGAAATCGATGGATGAGTTCCATCACCGTCGTACCCGGCGCGACCTCGAGTTCGACGATATTGCCTTTGCGCTCGGGCGGCAGGTAGTCGGCAAGTGTCGCGAAAAGCTTGAAAACCACCCTCATGCAGCGCTTCGTATCAAGGTGGTCGATTGCGTCGCGGCGACGTAGGCTTCGAAGAACGCCAGCGGATTGTCGAGCAAGCGGTCCTTCCACGGCCCGAGCCGCAAACGCCCCTGAATCAGGCCGCGCAAGGCGCCGACATGGTCGATCAGACCGATTGCGGTCGCGCCGATGAGCACGTCGTCCTTGAACTGCAGGCTGATATAGCGCGACGCTTCCTCGTCGATGCGCTCGACGCCTTCACCACTCTCATCGCCCCACCATTGGCCGAACGAAGTCGAAATCAGACCCAGCGTATCGAGTACGTTGATCGCCAGCACGCCGGGCAGCGCCGTCTGGCCACCGGCCATGTTGATCGCCGCGACGCGCGCCTGGTCCGCGGCATTGGGCTGGATGGCGGACACCAGGTGCGCGCCGGTAAACAGGTCGGGCGCCTCGGCCACATCGCCGGCGGCATACACGCCAGGCACCGAGCTTTGCATTCTCGCGTCGACGATCACGCCCTTGGCGACGTGCACCGGGGTGTCTTCCAGAAAGGCCACATTGGGCGCGACGCCGGCCGATACGATGACGACGTCGCAGGGCAGCGATTCCCCCGTGGACAAGGCGACCTGCAACGGCGCGTCAGCATCGCCGTCATCGATACGCTCGACACCCGCGGAGGTGCGTACGCGGATGCCTTTCGATTCCACCCAGCGCTTGATCATGCCGCCCGCGGCTGGCGTCATCATGCGCGGCACCATGCGGTCGCCCATTTCCACGACGGTGAGTTCGACCCCGCGCGCGGCGAGCGCCTGCATGATGATGCAGCCGATGAAGCCGGCGCCAAGCTGCAACACGCGGCTTCCCGGCCGGGTCAGCGCCGCAATCGCACGCGCGTCGTCCAACGTCCAGCAGGTCTGCGTTTCCTCCCGATCGATGCCCGGAATGGGCGGGCGCACGGGATGCGAGCCGGTGGCGATCAGCAGACGGTCGTAGTCTTCATGACTGCCGTCATGAAACAGCACGCGCCGCGCCTCGGTATCGAGCGATACCGCGCGAGCGGACTTGAGCTGGATGCCAAGCGCAGCGAAATGGTCCGGCTTCTTGCGCAGATAAGTGCCCGGCTCGTCGATATTGCCTTCGAGCAGATAGGGAATCGCCATGCGCGAATACGGCGGTTCGTCCTCGCGCCCCGCCATCACGATCTGCCCCGACGGATCGGAGGCGCGCAAGGTTTCGGCAGCGATCACGCCCGCTGGGCCGTTGCCGAGAATCAGGTATTTCATCGGATCATCCTCATTCGCTCAGTGCACCGCCGATCGATCCAAGCACACGGAAAAGCGCCGGCGGCAAGAGATCACCACCGGCGCTTGCTGCCATCAACCCTCACAGCCCGAGACGGCTCACCGTGTCCGCCGAGGGCACACCCTCCTGCGTCCAGCCACGCACCTGGTAATACTCCGGCATCATTTTATCGAGTTCGTTGACCATGCCTTTCGCCGGACCGGTATTGGCGGGCTCGGTCTTGAGCCGTGGTGGCAGATCGTCGTCCTTGTGGGTCAGCCCGGCGGCGAGATTGTACTGGCGCTCGAGATTCCAGATGCGCTCGCCGACCAGGTTGAGCTTGTCCATCGACCAGTCGCCATCGCAGGCGGCCTGCAACTGCGGTTGCACGTCGGCAAGCGTCCACGCGAACGAGGTGAACACGCAGATGCCAGCCGAATCGAAAATGGCCGTCGCGTCCTGGAAGGCCTTGACGAGTTCCGGCTTGCCCTCGGTGGTGAGCGGATCGGTTTTGACCGGGATACCGAGCACTTCCGACGCGACGGTGTAACCACGCAGATGGCAAGCGCCGCGGTTCGACGTCGCGTAGGCCAGTCCCATGCCCTGAATGCCGCGGGCGTCATAGGCCGGAAACTCCTGCCCTTTTACGGTCATCGATAATTCGGGGTGGCCGTATTTTGCGCACATCCGCCGTGAACCCTGACCGATTTCCTTGCCGAAGCCTTCGCCCAGCGCGGTCATCTCGGTCAGCCGGGCGAGCGCTTCGGCCGACCCGAAGGGCGCCTCGATGCCGATCTGCTCCTTGCTCAACACGCCCATCTCGTAAAGTTCCATCGCCGCGCCCACGGTCGCGCCAAAGGAAATCGGGTCCATGCCCTGCTCGTTGCACAACAGGTTGGCGTACTGCAGCGCTTCGAGATCGCCGACGCCGTTGGCCGCGCCCAGCGCCCACGCCGCCTCGTACTCGAGACCGCCCGAAGCGCCCCAGTATTCGGGCTTATTGACCACCGTGAAGTGACCTTTGTCGATTTCGGAGATTCGACCGCAGGCGATCGTGCAGCCGAAACAGGCGGCGTTGGTGACCAGTTGCGGCTTGCCGTCCGATTCGCGCTTTTCGTGCATCGCCTCGGCGGAGATCTTCGCGGCGTCTTCGAACGCAACATCTTTGTGGTTTCGCGTTGGCAGCGCGCCCATTTCATTGATGACGTTCATCAGCACCTGGGTACCGAACTTGGGTAATCCCTGCCCGGTCACGGCGTTGTCGGCCAGCACTTTCTTGGCCTCGGTAGTGCTCTTGAGGAAGGCCGGAAAATCCTTGATGCCGGACACGCCGATGGTGCCGCGCAGCGCCACCGCCTTGAGATTCTTCGAACCCATCACCGCACCTACACCGGAGCGCCCCGCCGCGCGGTGCAGATCGTTCACAATGCAGGCGAACAACACCTGGTTTTCGCCCGCGCGACCGATCGACGAGACACGAATCTGCGGATCCTGATGCTGCTGTTTGATCGTCTCCTCAGTCTCCCAGCAACTCTTGCCCCACAGGTGGGCGGCATCGCGCAATTCGGCGCGATCGTTCTCGACGAACAGATACACCGGCTTGGGTGACTTGCCTTCGAGAATGATCATGTCCCAGCCGGCAAACTTCATCTCGGCGCCGAAAAAGCCGCCCGAGTTGGAACAGGCAATGGCATTGGTCAGCGGCCCCTTGGTAACCACGGTGTAGCGCCCGCCGGTCGACGCCATGGTGCCGGTGAGCGGCCCGGTGGACATGATCATCTTGTTCTCTGGCGACAAGGGATCGACCTTCGGGTCGGTTTCGCTTACCAGATATTTTGTCGCCAGACCGCGCGACCCGAGATATTCGTCCGCCCACTGCATGTTGAGCGGTTCGCTGGCGCATGTGCCTTCGGTAAGGTTGACACGCAGTACTTTTCTGGCCCAGCCCATGATGTGTCCTCCTCAGCGTGCCGCAGACGGCGTGTTGGCACGCGACGCCCACTGTCGCATTTTGTCCAGCCCCGTCCAGTCGGCATCGATATAGGTGATTGCCGCGGTCGGGCAGGCCGCCGCGCAGGCCGGATTGTCATCACACAGGTCGCACTTCTGCACCTTGCCGGAATCCTGCACGTAGTTGATCGTGCCGAACGGGCAGGCGATGGTGCACACCTTGCAGCCGACGCAGATGTCCTCATGCACCACCTTTGCGCCGGTACCGGCGTCCAGCGTGATTGCATCGACCGGACAGGCGTGCATGCACCAAGCCTCGGCGCACTGCGTACAGGTGTACGGCACCTTGCGGCCCTCGTCCTCGAAATTGAAGACCTTGATGCGTGACTTGGATGGATTGAAGACCCCGTGATGTTCGTAAGAACACGCCATCTCACACTGCAGACAACCAGTGCACTTGGCAGGGTCGATATGAAGGGACTTGAGCATCGACCAACTCCTCCTGGACAGGTAGGCATCGGGCGATCCGTTACAGTTCGGGATGCCATTACCACGCCACGGCCACCGTGGCATGGACGTCCACCCCGGACGGAACTATTACGCCCGTTTATTTGAGCGCGCCAGAGCATTTCTTCGTGCGCGGGCGCGCATTTTGAGGATACGCCCACATCAGTGTTTGTCAATGTGCGTCCGACCCGCCATCCCCGCGGCCGGACGACTTGGTTATCATGCGTCATAGGCATACCAATAGCACCGCCGCCATCGACGTTTTGACTGGAGTTTGGATACCGCCATGACGACTTCCCAGCACGCTGACGCGCCGGCGCCGCGCACCGCATTGACCGTCGACGCGGCACGCGACAGCATCCTGTCACGCTTGACCGCGGTCGATGGCTGGTCGAGCATTGCCATTCGCGATGCGCTCGACCGGGTGCTCGCCGAGGACGTCATCGCTCCGCACGACGTGCCCGCGCACGACAACTCGGCGATGGACGGCTACGCGCTTCGGATCGCCGATGTGCGCGGCGCCGAATCCACCTCACTCACCGTCGTTGGCACGGCACTGGCCGGCACGGCGTTTTCGGGGATCGTCGGACCGGGACAGGCGGTGCGCATTATGACCGGTGCGATGCTGCCACAGGGCGCCGACTGCATCGTGCCACAGGAGGACGCGCGCGCCGACGGCGATCGCGTGCACATTGGCGGCAAACTCGCGCCAGGTCAGCACATACGCCGTGCGGGCGAAGATCTGGCGCAGGGCAAACCGGCGCTGCACGCCGGCAAACGCATCGGACCGCCGGAACTCGGTCTGCTTGCCTCGCTGGGCATCGCCGAGGTCAAGGTTGTCCGCCGTCTGCGCGTGGCCTTTTTCTCCACCGGCGACGAGATCGCTTCGATCGGCCAGCCCCTGGGGCCGGGACAGGTCTACGACAGCAATCGTTTCACACTCTTCGGCGTGCTGCGGCGGCTCGGCTGCGATGCGATCGACATGGGCGTGATTGCCGATCGCCCCGACGCGCTCGAGGCGGCCTTCCGCAGCGCCGCAGCCAACGCGGACGTGATTTTGACCTCGGGCGGCGTCTCGGTCGGCGAAGCTGATTTCATCAAGGAGATGGTCAACCGGCTCGGCCGGGTCGATTTCTGGCGCCTGGAAATCAAGCCCGGCCGCCCGATGGCATTCGGCAAGATCGACGACACCTGGCTGTTCGGTCTGCCCGGCAATCCGGTCGCGGTGATGGTCACCTATTACCAGTTCGTGCTCGACGCCCTGCTTACGCTCATGGGCGTCGCGCCGCTGCCTGAGCGGCCAACGCATCCGGCGCGCTGTCTGGCCGATATCCGCAAGCGGCCCGGCCGCCGCGAGTTCATCCGCGCCGTTTTGCATCGCGAGGGCGAGGCCTGGGTCGTCGCGCCCACGGGTGCGCAGGGCTCCGGCGTATTGCGCTCGATGTCTGACGCCAATTGCTTCATTGTGCTGTCCGAGACACAAGCCAGTGTGTCCGCGGGAGACACCGTGCAGGTGCAGATGTTCGAAGGCTTGATGTAGCGCGCCCGGCGGATCGCCGGCATAAAAAAGGCGCCGCAAGATGGCGCCTTTTTTTTCGCTGCGCTGACCGGATCAGCCCTCGATTTCGATCTCCACGCGGCGATTCTGCGCGCGACCTTCCGCGGTCCTGTTATCGACCACCGGCATCTCTTCGCCAAGCCCGCTCGCCTCGAGACGATCATCGCTCACGCCCTGGTCCATCAGGTAGTTCATGACCGCTTCGGCTCGCGCCTCTGATAGCTTCTGGTTATAGGGCGCACTGCCGGTGCTGTCGGTGTGGCCGATGACGCGCACGTGGGTATCGGGCGCCGACTGTAGCACCGTAGCGATGCGGTCGAGCGCATCGCGCGCCGCCGGCTCGACCTCGCGGCTGTCCGACGCAAACGCCAAGGTGCCGGGCATGGTGACCCGCACCGCACCGTCGAGGCGCTCGACCCTAATGCCGAGGTCATCGAGCGACTGCAATTGCTCGCTGACGACATCGAGCACGGGGCGCTGAGCGGCCACTTCCGGTGCCACCGGCGTGACCGGCGGTTGGTTGGCGCAGCCACCGAGCAGTATGGCGGCGAGGGCGAGTAGCGGTAACTTCATGGAGAATCTCCTGGAACATAAATCAGTACGAGAAACACGCGCTCTTAGGGCGCGCGAAAACGCCATTGGCATTAACAAACCCCGACATCATAGTCCTGCCGCTTGCAGCGCTTCAGCAATAATGCGCATGTGCACAAAAAAACCCCCGCCGCAGCGAGGGTCGCATCGCTTGTGGATCCGGGTGGACTACATGCGCTCGATCATTGCGTCGCCAAACTCCGAGCACGACACTTCGTGCGCGCCGTCCATGAGGCGCGCGAAATCGTAGGTCACCTGTTTGTCGGCAATCGCTGATTCCATGCCTTTGATGACCAGATCGGCCGCTTCCGTCCAGCCCATGTGACGCAGCATCATTTCGGCGGAAAGGATCAGCGATCCGGGATTCACCTTGTCCAGCCCGGCGTACTTGGGTGCGGTGCCATGCGTGGCCTCGAAGACCGCGTACATGTCGGAGATGTTTGCGCCCGGTGCGATACCGATTCCGCCCACCTGTGCCGCCAGCGCATCGGATACGTAATCGCCGTTGAGGTTGAGCGTGGCGATAACATCGTACTCGCCCGGGCGCAGAAGGATCTGCTGCAGGAAGGCGTCAGCAATGGCGTCCTTGACGATGATCTCGTTGCCTGTTCTCGGATTCTTGAACTTGCACCACGGGCCGCCGTCGATTTCGGCCGCGCCGAACTCGCTCTTTGCCAGCGCATACCCGAAGTCGCGGAAGGCGCCTTCGGTGAACTTCATGATATTGCCTTTGTGCACCAGCGTGACGCTCCTGCGGTCGTTGTCGATCGCATACTGGATAGCCGCACGCACCAGGCGTTCCGTGCCTTCCTTCGACACCGGCTTGATACCGATGCCCGAGGTGTCGGGGAAACGGATCTTGGTGACGCCCATTTCCTTTTGCAGGAAGTCGATGACCTTTTTCGCCTGATCGCTCATCGCCTGCCATTCGATGCCGCAGTAAATGTCTTCGGTGTTTTCGCGAAAGATGACCATGTCGGTCTGGGTGGGATCTTTCAACGGAGACGGCACACCCTTGAAATAGCGCACCGGGCGAACGCACTGGTAGAGGTCGAGTTCCTGGCGCAGCGCCACGTTGAGCGACCGAATGCCACCGCCCACCGGGGTCGTCATCGGCCCCTTGATGGCGACCGCGTATTCCTTGAGTGCGTCGAAGGTCTCCTTCGGCAGCCACTCGTCGGGGCCGTACAACTGGGTCGATTTTTCGCCGGCGTACACTTCCATCCAGTGGATTTTCTTTTTGCCGCCATAGGCCTTGTCCACTGCCGCATCGATGACTTTCATCATTACCGGAGAGATGTCCACACCGATGCCGTCGCCTTCGATAAACGGGATGATCGGATTGTCTGGGACGGGTTGGCCGGCCACAATCTTCTGGCCGCCTGCGGGAACCTTGATGTGAGATGCGCTCATTCCTACTCCCTCATGTTGACTTCGTGGTGGGCGCGCCGGCCTGTGCGGGCACTTGCCGGCCGGCATCTGCTCCCGCGCCGGGGACGACGCGGAA
>CBDULG010000099.1:0-10064 GCA_965367985.1 uncultured Rhodocyclaceae bacterium | reverse complement strand
GCGCAGCAGCCAGGCGTTCGTCCCGAACTGTCGCGACGCCCGCTCGGCGAGCCGCGCCGCCTGATCGGGATGCGTCGTGCGCAGCAGTTCGACCAGTTCGGAGACGTCGTGTGAATGCGCGCTGTCCTGCGGTACCAAGCGGGCGAGGGCGTCGCGCTGCGCGGCGCTGTCCTGCAACAGTCCGGCCAATGAGGCGCGCAGTCGCCAGTAGTCGACTGCCGTGTCGGGTGCGCCGGGACGCGCCGCATCGAGGGCACGCATCGCGGCCTCCAACCGGCCACGCGCGATCAGTCCGGCAGCGCGCCGCACGCTGCGCTCGGCGGTGGCACCGTCGCGCTGTTCGAGCACCGCCAGCGCGGAATCGGCGATATCGCCGCGGCCGGCGCGTTCGGCGAAGGTGGCGAGTACGTCATAGGCCTCGGCCGAACGGTGGCGGGCGACATGGTCGTGCAAGAATTTCAGCCCGGCCTCCGGCTGGCCGAGCCGCTCGTAGGTATCGGCGACATTGCGCAGCAGCGCGGTGTCGGCGGGCCGCCGGGCGAGCGCGTGCTTTTGTGCGCCAAGCAAAGCGTCGTAGGCGAATAGACCCGGCGCGAGGCGCAGCACCTGCGTCCACGCCGCGTCGTCGCCGGCGCGCGCCAGACGGTGCCAGTGACGCAGCGCCTCGGCCGGCTTGCCGAGCCATTCTGCGACCTGCGCGAGGCGCGCGCGCCAGGCGGCATCGCCGGGCGCCTGGCGAACTGCCGAGGCGGCCAGCGCGTACGCGTCGTCGAGTGCCCCGGCGCCGACAAAGGTGTCGTATGCCAGTCGATAGCGCTCTGCGTCGAAAGGCAGTGCGGTAAGCGCCTCGAGGGCGTCGGCATTGACCCGCCGCAGCGCGCCTGGCATGGCCGGATCGATTTGCTCGAGCAGGGTCAGGCGCATCAGCCGGCGCGCATAGCCGGCGGCGCGTCGCGGCTGGTTGGCGGCGCGTGCCAGACCAATCAGGAAGGTCAGCGTCGGCGCATCGTCGGCCAGATCGCCCAGTTCGCGGTCGGCGAGCATGAAGGCAGTGTCAAAGTCGCTCACCGTTTGCAGGGTTCGCAAGGCGTCGAGGAAGCACTCGCGCTGCTCGGGCAAAGAGCTGAAGTGTTGGCGGGCGATCAGAAAGTAGCGCGCAGCGACCACGGAATGTCCTGCGGCGCGCAGGCGTTCGGCCGCGGCGAGCGCATCCGCACCGCTCAGCGAGCCTTGCGCCGCGAGTACGTCCAGCGCCTGCTCGGCGATGCTCAGCAGGTCATTGCGGGCGGCTTGATGGATCAGCGCGACGCGATCGCTGTCGGACAGCGCGGGTGCCGTCGATAGACGTCGCAAGGCTTCGATCTGAGCGGCTGTCAGCGCTGTCGATGGGGTGTGTGCGGTGGCATAGCGCCACGCCAGCCAGCGTGCGCGTTCCCGCGTCGCCGCATCGGCGTGTCCGGCCAGCGGCGCAATGGCCTGCTCGGCGGCACGTGTATCGCCACGCGCCAGGTACTGTTCAGCGAGCGCGAAACGCATACGCGCGTCGTCGGTTTCGGTGCGCAACAGATTGTGCAGGTAGGCCACCGCGAGCGCGTCGCCGCTGCGGGCGTCGAGCGAGGCCTTGACCAGCGTCTGGTAGGGAAACAGCAACACCATGCCGGCGCCGACCAGTGCGCCGAACACCGCCAGCGCACTCGGCGACACCACGCGGGGCCGCTCAGGCGGGGCAGTGAAGTATGAAGTCGCCATCTGTGGTACCGAGCTGGTAGTGGTGAATCGCGCCTTCGCGCCGCACGGCATCGAGGCGATGGCCTTCGGCGCTGAGCTGGCAGCGGGCCGGGTGCGAGAGCGCGAAGCGCAGCGGCACGTGACCGCGCAGGCCGATGCGTTGCCGGCGGCCCTCGTCTTGCCAGACATCGAGCCGCGCGTTGGCCGAGACGAACATCGGCGAGGTGTCGGGCGCCGCGCGTTCCGCGGGCTCGGCGGTACGGGCGAAGCGCAGCGTGGCGCGACTGGCCGATAGGGTGGCGAAGGCGCCGTCGGGTCCGTCGGCGAAGCCCGCCAGGCCGCTGCTCGCGTCGCGCGCCACAGCGGGCAGCTCGGGCGGCAGGCGCAGGTTGCGCAAGACCTGAGCGTGACGCACATGGAAAGCCTCAGGATCGTCCAGCGCACGCGCGAAGGTCAGCGTGTCGAAGTTGCGTGCCATGGCGATGTACTCGGTCGGAAAGACCGGATGCAGCGGTTGCTCGAGCGCCCATGTGTAGACCTCGTGCAGCGCCCTGAGCGAGGCGGTCTTGCCGGCCGAATACGTGTGGTAATAGATATTGACGGGCTTGAGGCGGCGCGGCGCGCCGGTCATGCGGAAGGTGTCGATGACCTCGCGAAAGCCGTAGAACGGGCCGGTCCAGTTGTTGGTGAATACGTTTTCGTTAAGCACCGGCGCGTAGATCTGGTAGTACGGACCCTGATGCACGCCGATCGCCGAAACCGCCGAGACGGTCGGCCGACGGCGGCTCATGGTGGTGCTGCCGCCGTTCATGTCGAGCAGGCCGTGGTCGGCAGCGATCGCCAGCGCCGCGGCATCGGGAATCGCGTTGCCGGTCCACAACATCAGGCGAACGGGTTTGCCGTCGGGGGCGAGGCGCTTGCGGATGTAATCGGCCGAACCGATGATTTCGCGTTCCGCGTCGGGGGTATAGCCGGGAATGGCCAGGTTGTAGCTGCCTTCGGCCGCGTATTGGTTCTCGTCGAACACCTTGCGCCAATGAAACGGGTGTGAGTAGGAGTGGCTGGCGATTTCGACATGGGGCAGCGCGAACATCTTGCGCGCGATCGCTTCGAGCCGGGGCGAAAGCGCGGGGTATAGCCCCTGCGCGCTGACTTCACCCTCGATGACCGACATGGCGTGCGGAATGCGATAGCGCCTGAGCACCTTGTCGAGCAGTACCTGGGCGGCCAGTGGAGAGCCCGGGAACTCGCCCCGCGAGGCGAAGCCGTCACCATCGATATGCGCCATCAGCAGCCGCCGGCCGCTGGCGGTGGACGGGTCGGGCACCGGGCGCGGCGGCAGGCGCAGTGCGCGCTTGAGAAAATCGAAGGGATTGCTCACCCAGCGGTTTACGCCGTGGATCCCCGCCAGGCCGGTCAGGCCGAATGGTGCGATCAAATAGCCGCCCCACGGCATGATAGCCGCGGGGTGGTAGCGCCGCCCTTGGGCATCGGTCACTTCGGCCAGCGGTGTGCCTTCAGGCGCGCTCACCGAGATCGGCAGCAGCGCGCTGCGCGGGTGGGCGGCGATTTCGAAACCGACGATCGGATCGCTGGCGGTGAGCGTCACCGGGGCGATGGCGGGGGACTCGACCGACAAGCCGAGCCGGCCGGCGGTGGTATCACCGAGTGGAAAACCGAAGTCGTCGAGTACCGCGACTTTCATGCCGGCGGCAATCTGCGCGGACATCCAGGCGCTCAGCGCCTTGCCCTGTGCCGATCGCCCGTTGATCCAGGTGACGATGCCGGCATAGATGCGCGGGTCGAGCCGGCGCGGTAGCGCCGGACCGGCAAGCGCATATTCGGCGATGTAGCCGTGATAGTTGAGCGGCATCTCGACGTAGCGGTGGGCATTGGTGTAGTGCACCGCCTTGGCTTCGGCGGCGTCGTATACGACCAGCACGCGACGTGGCAGCGCCTCCATCGCGCCCGTGCCAAGCGTCGTCAGCGAGGGCTCGGCGATCCACGGAATGATGCCGTCGGCAAGCATGCGGCGGGCCAGCGCGCGCGCTTCGTCGAGTGCCGACGCGGGCAGGTAATCGATCGCGATCACCGGCAGGCCATAGCGCTGGCGCACTTCGTCGAAGCGCGCGCGCAACCATGCGCGGTCGGCCTCGGAGACATTCACATAGCGCGACGTGCGGGCGTTCCAGCCACGATGCAGCGACTCTGCAGCCACCGCGACGACATGTCGATGGACCTCGGGCAGCAGTTCGAAGCCGCGATTGAGGATCAGCCGAAT
This sequence comes from uncultured Rhodocyclaceae bacterium, assembly GCA_965367985.1. Taxonomy (GTDB): domain Bacteria; phylum Pseudomonadota; class Gammaproteobacteria; order Burkholderiales; family Rhodocyclaceae; genus Nitrogeniibacter. Next base: position 6,055 of record CBDULG010000099.1, on the reverse strand, counting down.
GCCGGGGAAACGCGCGGCCAGCGTTTCGATCAGGCGTACGAGCCCCTGCTGTGCGGCTGCCGGGTCGACGTCCTCGAGCAGGCGGTAGGAGTCCAGCGTGTCGAGAAACAGACCGCGGTAGCCGCGCGCCCACAGTGGCGCGACCACGTTGTCGGCGACCCATTGCGCCCATTCGCGCCGGCTGACGTCGATGACGGCGCTGCCCCAGTCCGGATTGTCCTGACGTTTCAGCTGTGCGGGTAGTTGCGCCGCGTAGCTGCGCCCGGGATGCACTTCGCCGATGCTTACATAGGCGAACTGCGCGGTATCGGCACCAAGCGCGTCCGGCGCATGGCCATGATCCGCCTCGACGACGACGATGTCGTGAGCGCGCAAGGCGTCGAGCGGAAGCGTGTCGCCGTAATGGAAGGCGATCGAGAAGGCCGCGGCATGCGCCGGACCCTGGCCGATCCACACCGACATCAGCACGAAAACGCGGGCGAAGGCGCGCATCATGGCATCGAGTCGTGCACCGCGGCGCGCCGCCGCGGACACGCCGCATGCGTCGTCGCTACGTGTCGCGCATTCACCCGTCGGGTGACCGCTATCGAAAGTGAAATAATCAAATTCCACAGCAACTCACCAATACTCAACTGCGATCAACGGTGGCGTCCAGAATCTCCTGTACGGCCCTGTTTTGCGTATGTCACTGCCCGGTCGGGCGCACTGATTTCGATTGCCGTCACGACGACCGGTGCGTGTAACGTCCGAGCGCCCGGGCCGGGGAAGCCGTGCGGGCGCATTGGAAAACCGATGTCATCACTGTTGGAACGATCCGGGCACGGCGACCCACTGCCAAGTCCCGTGTCGCATGTATGGTAACCGCAAAAGGAGGACTTGGGGAGGCATTGTGCTATTTGGCATTATTGCCGATCGGCATATGCGGTTCGGCATTTGTGCGCGGACTTGATCGACGTACGCGGACCGTCGTCGATCCATCGGTCAGGCGCCACTCGCTCTTTTCGGCATGACACGATGGCGGGAACGTCGCGCGGCGCGTCCATCGTGCCGCGCGTCACCCACGGCAGCCGTGGGGCATGGGCGCGGCACGGGCCCTCACGAAGCGCCTCAGGCGGTCAACGTATCAGCGGGGCGGCAGTGGTGCGTCGGCAACGGCGCCGGCGCGGGCAGGACTTGCGCGATGCGATCGCCGCTCGTCCGGCGATAGCGCACGCCGCGCGGATGCGGCTCTGCGCAGCACCCCTCAGGCGGCTGCGGCGCTTCGGCCCTTGCAGGCAGGCCTGTGGCGCCGCCTTGCCAACGAGGCTATCGTCACCAAACCACCGATCATCATCACTGCGACCGAGGGTTCGGGGATCGGCGCCATGTTGTCCGGCGGGGAAATCACCGGGCCCTGGGTGTTGGCGACAGCGGCTGCCTGCGAATCCCAGTAGCTGGGCAACTCGAGCCACAGATTTCTGAACCTGCGGGTGTCGGTCACGTATATGAAACCGACATTGGCTTCAGCGGCGTCGTCGATCAGCGTCTTTGCGGTGGCCTCGCTGGCGTCATAAACCAGCATGGCAAAGCGCGAAGCATCATGCTGGCTCTGGTAGGCAGGTGGATTGACCCTGGCCAGATCCGCCGCTGAATCTTCGTAGAGAACGAGCGTGTCGAAGGCGTCGAGATAGACTTCGTCAGGCGGCGTTCCAGGATTGCCGATGAGCTTGAGCGTCGGCGCCTTGCCGGCAACGAAGGACTGGATGCCCTTGTAATAGCCGACGTCGTCGCCGTCGGTGGGCACCTCATCGATAAAAAAACCGTCGAGCCCATACCACTTGAGGTAGGTGTCGATTTCGGCCTGAACCTCGGCGCTGCTGCGGGAGGCTTTCCCCGTTGGGACATAGCCATACGCCTTGCCACCCGCGGCGCGCAGGTCGTCGATCGCTGTGACGAAATTCGAGTCGATGTCTGGGCCGACGCCACTGCTGGGATTGAACACCACGGAAAGCGGCTGGCGCGCTGCGACCTCGATCAGCGATTGCCACTCTTCGTCGCCTGCGCCGGGGTACATATAAGCCGGCACCAAGAGTTCGACGGCCAGCGCCGGCGCGGCAATCGCAGCGCCCGCGACAGCGACGCCGATCTGTCCGAGAAAGTTGCGGAGTCCAATCATTCTTCGCGTTCCTTTCGGTTGTCTTGCCGAGCTGATCGGCAGGCATCGCGGCGCATATGCGCCGCGGGCCACCCGCGCCGCTATGCTGCCAATGACATCAGCCTCCACCACAGCGCGCAAGCGGCAATTGCAACAAAACGTGAGGATAGGGCTGCCGCGCCGGCGGGCACACGCAGACGCGTGGCGCGCAACCGTCGCTTGGCGAAGATGCGGGTGAACCCCAAGTGATCTGCGCGCATGGATGCGCTTTGCGGCGGGCGCGGCGTTACCCGCTCGTTCCCGTCACACGAGGATTCCGCCGAGCACCAGCGCGTAGCGCAAGCCCTTGCCTGCCGCCATCCACAGCGTGCACGGCACCAGCGGCAGACGCAGCCAGCCCGCGGCCAGGCACAGGGCGTCGCCGCCGATCGGCAACCAGGCGAGGCCGAGCGCAGGCGCGCCATGGCGCTTTACCCAGCGCGCGCGCTTCGGTGTCTCACCCTGCGGTAAGGCGCGGCCCATCGCATATGTGATCAGCCCGCCCAGGGTGTTGCCCAACGTCGCCAGGGCGAGTGCAATACCAGACGATTCCGGATGGCGGATCACGTACAGCGCGAAAGCCGGTTCCGAACCGCCGGGCAGCAACGTGGCGGCCAGCAGGCAAATGAGGAAGACTGCACCCAGCCCGGCTTCGGGACCGGGATCGAGCCAGTCGAGGAAATCCATGGCAAGCCGTGATGAAGGGCAAGCCGGCATTGTCTCCGATCTGCCCGGCCCATGCCTTGCCGCGCCGCCATTTCGCCTGCTACCGTGCACGTTTCCCTTGCGAATCCAGGCGTTTACGTAAATGAGCCCCGCCCAGCCCGACTATCTCGAACGCATCCTCAACGCGCAGGTGTACGACGCGGCGATCGAGACCCCGCTCGACTTTGCCGCCAACCTGTCGGCGCGGCTCGGCAATCGGATCTATTTCAAACGTGAAGACATGCAGCCGGTGTTCAGCTTCAAGCTTCGCGGCGCCTACAACAAGATGAGCAAGCTGCCGCCCGAGGCGCTGTCACGCGGCGTGATCTGCGCCTCGGCCGGCAATCACGCGCAAGGGCTGGCGCTGTCGGCGCAAAAGATGGGTGTGCGCGCGGTGATCGTCATGCCGACAACCACGCCGCTGATCAAGGTGGATGCGGTGCGCCGCCGCGGCGGCGAGGTGGTGCTGGCCGGCGAGAGCTACAGCGAAGCCTATGCCCACGCCAAGGAACTCGAAGCGGCCGAAGCGCTGACCTTCGTGCATCCCTACGACGACCCCGAAATTATTGCCGGGCAGGGCACAATCGGCATGGAAATCCTGCGGCAACACCCCAAGCCGATCCATGCGATTTTCTGTTGCGTGGGTGGTGGCGGGCTGATCGCCGGCGTCGCCGCGTATGTGAAGCGCGTGCGCCCCAGCATCCGCATCATCGGCGTCGAAGCAGTCGATGCCGACGCGATGACCCAGTCGCTCGCTGCAGGGCACCGGGTCGAACTCGAACAGGTCGGCCTGTTCGCCGATGGCGCCGCGGTCAAGCTGGTGGGCGAGGAAACTTTCCGCCTCTGCCAGGCCCATGTGGACGAGATGATCCGCGTGGACAACGACGCCATCTGCGCCGCCATCAAGGATGTGTTCGAAGACACCCGCTCGATTCTCGAGCCGGCTGGCGCGCTGGCTGTTGCCGGTGCCAAGGCCTACGCCGAGCGCGAAGGGCTGCGAGACGAAGTGCTGGTCGCCGTCGCCTCGGGCGCCAACATGAACTTCGACCGCCTGCGTTTCGTCGCCGAGCGCGCCGAGCTGGGCGAACAGCGTGAGGCCGTGCTGGCGGTCACCATTCCCGAGCAGCCCGGCTCGTTCAAGCGTTTTTGCGGTCTCATCGGCCATCGCAACATCACCGAATTCAACTACCGTTACGCCGACAGCGCCGATGCGCACATCTTCGTCGGCGTCTCGGTGCTCAACCGCGACGAATCGCATGCGCTGGTCGCCAGTCTCGGCGAGGCTGGCCTGCCGTGCCTCGACCTGACCGACGACGAAATGGCCAAGACCCATGTGCGCTACATGGTCGGCGGCCACGCCCCGCAGGTCGAAAACGAACTGATCTACCGTTTCGTCTTTCCCGACCGCCCGGGCGCGCTGATGAATTTTCTCGACAACCTGCGATCCGACTGGAACATCAGCCTGTTTCACTACCGCAACCACGGCTCCGACTTCGGCCGCGTGCTGGTCGGCATGCAGGTGCCGCCGGCCGACAAGGCGGCTTTTCAGGACTTCCTCGACCGCGTCGGCTACGCCTACGAAGAGGAAACGCGCAATCCTGCCTACCGCATGTTCCTCGGCTGAGGCCGTGCGGCGGGCTCAGAACTTTCGCCCATCGGTCTTCACCAGGCCGTAGAAGAAAATCCACTCAGCGGCGACATACACCAGCGGATAGGCACCCCACCAGGCGATCAGGTCGAGCACGGCGATGTCCTCGACCGTGGCGATCAAAAAGGTGTTTGCCACGCTGACCAGCATGGCCAGCGTATATGCGAGCAACGCGGCGTAGGCGGCCACGGTGAGCGCGGTGAGGCCGGCGCGGTCGCGATGCAAGCGCATCTGCCCGCGGCGCAGGCGCTGCGGAATGCGGTACAGCCGCAGCAATGCGGCGATCAGCACGATTGGAATGGCGAGCAGCACGAATATCATCGGTGCAGGGTGCCGCGGCGTGCCGCCAAGAGGGTGTCGGCGGACTTTACATCGGTTCGGCCTGTGCCGCGCCGGCGATCGCACGCGGCGTGACAAGTGTCTGATTTTGAGAAATATTGCATGACTGGGCGCATTTGTTGCTTGTGCTTGTTGTCGACATCAAGAGCAAGTCGCGGCTATGACGCGGCCGTGGGGCCGTTGGCGGCCCGGGTTGGAGGAGCATGTGATGTTTCGATCGATGCAGTTCCGATTCGGCGCCTGCGCGCTGGCGGGGCTGCTTGCGTCAGCGGGCGTGGCGGCGATGCCGTTTCACCTGATCGTTGACGGCGAAGCCGAGATCGACGGTGACACCGACGGCGCGGCGAACATCTCGTTTATCGAACTGCTCGTTCAGCCGCAACCCGACGGACGCGTTGCCGGACCGCTCGCACTGCAGCTCGGTGCGCGTGATTCGATCCTCGGCGGCCTGCCCTTCGACAGTGGCTTCGCCTTCGCCGAATCCGTGCCTGGCCCGCACGCGCGGGGAATCCCCGGCAGCTTTGTCGGTGGCGTCATCACCATGCACGCGGTGCCGATCCGCGCCCAAACCCCCGTACAAGCGCCCAATGCGGTACCGCGCCCGGCAGCCGAGGCGGGTGGCGCCAGCATCTTCGCGGAGCCCGCCTCGGTGGCATTGCTCGGTCTCGGCCTGGCCGGGCTGGCCTATTCAAGCCATCGCCGGCGCCGCCGGCGCAGCCGGTCCGGTGCATGAAAAGGGTATGCGGACAGACCGACGTCCGGGGTGATCAGCGTGCTTTCGGGCGTGGCGCAGCGCACATCAGGCCGCGCAGTGCGCACCACAATACCAGCGCGTTGTTCAGGTGCCAGCCAAAGTGCGTACCGAGCGGGAAGACTTCGCACAGTGCCAGATCGGCGCTGCGAAAGACCAGCGAAACAGCAAACAGCGCAGCGGTGGCGCGCAGCCAGCGCGCTGCTTGCCGGTGCGGGCATGTGGCGGCGAGCACGATCAGCGCCAGCCAGGGGCCGAGATAGAGTTCCGAGCCGTTGAGCGCAGGTATCCGCACTGTCACGGCAATCGCCGCGCTGAGCGTAATCACGCCGACTGTCGCAACCATTGCTGCACCGCTGCGCAAGCCGTGCAGCCGCACCAGCGCGCGCTGAATGAAGACCACCACGAAGATCGCAATGAAGGCGATGTCGAGCACGCT
>CBDULG010000098.1:0-10163 GCA_965367985.1 uncultured Rhodocyclaceae bacterium | reverse complement strand
AGAACCGGGTGGTGAGCGCGGCGCGCGTGTTGTCCTCGAAATAGCGCGTCACCGAATCGTCGCCGCCGGTCAGGATGTTCTTGGCGTCCTGTACGCTCATTTTCTTGACCGCCGCCACGAGCAGATCGCGCGCCTGCGGCACGGCGGCCTCGGCCGCGCGGTTCATTGCCGTTTCAAGTGCGTCGACCTCGTCGCCCTGCCCGAGCATTTTCATCAGCGGCTTTGCCTTCTCGAGCATGCCCGGCAGCGGAATGCGTACCTTGGGGTTGTTGAGAAAACCGCCGTCCTGGCCGAGTTGCGACACGGCCGCCTTCGCGCCTTGCTCAAGCGCCTGGCGCAGACCGCCGGTGGCTTGCGTGTTGCTGATCGAATCGAGCCCGGCGGCAAATACCGACAAGGGAAATATAAGCAGGCATAGCGCCCGCGCGATTGCTTGCATGATGAATCTCCGCTTAATTCGGGGGCAAGCGCCCAGCTTATCACCGTGGCAATGGCCATCGGCCTGCTCGCTCGCGCGGTTTGCATGTTCACACACAATCCGCGCGGGTGATCCCCGGATTCCGCTGCGCTTTATCCGGGCTGCGCTTGCGACAACGAATGGCGCGCATTGCGCCAGAGCGACCATTACTCCAGCATATAAACAAACGTCGACACCACGCGCACGCGCTTGTCGATAGTGCGTCCGGCGTCGTGGTTGCCATCGTCGGCGAGTACGCGGATGACGCCCTGGTTGGCGTTCTTGAGATGGCCGAGGGTGGCGCCGGCGTCGGCGGCGAATTTCTGTGCCTGCTCGAGGGCGTTTTGCGTGGCGGCTTCAAGCAGGGCGGGTTTGAGCTCGTTGACGCCGCGCAACTGGTAGCGCGGCAGGCCCTGCCCTTCACCCTCGCCGGTAAGTTGTATGCCGGCGGCGATGAGCGGGTCGATCGCGTTGGCGGCGGCGGCCACGGCGTCGACCCGTTCCGACTTGACGCTTACCTGGCCAGCGCCGTTGTAGCGCAGCGGCACATTGCTCTGGGCGTATTCACGCGCGTAAGCATCCTGCACCTGAACTGCGGAAATCTCCAATTCATCTTCACGGAAGCCCTGCGCGCGCAGGAAGTCGGCGACCCGCGTGCGATCGTCGGTGAGCGCCTGCTGCACCGTGCCGAATTGGTCGCCGCCGCGGCGGAAGGTCAGCGTCCACACCGCAAAATCGCTTTTCATGTCGCGCTCGGCAAGCCCCTTGATGGTCACCGAGCGCTCGCCGAGGCGGAACTGCTGCAGGCCGGTGCCCACCGACACGCCGGCGAGCGCGATGCCGATCGCCAGGATAAGCGCTGAGATGCGTCCCACGTGCTGCCCTGCTATTTAGACAACGCGGGCGCCATCAAACGACACCAGCATCGTGCGCCTGCTGATCAGCCCAGTACGACGAGCGCACCATGGGGCCGCAGGCCGCGTTCTTGAAGCCCATCTCAAAGGCTTCCGTCTCGTACATCTTGAAGGTGTCGGGGTGCACATAGCGCAGCACCGGCAGATGGCCCTGGGAGGGCTGCAGATACTGACCGATGGTGAGCATTTCGACGTTGTGCGCGCGCAGGTCGCGCATCACTTCGAGGATCTCGTCATCGGTTTCGCCCAGCCCGACCATAAGGCCGGACTTGGTGGGCACCTGAGGATGACGCGCCTTGAAGTTCTTCAGCAGATCGAGCGAATACTGGTAATCCGAACCCGGCCGTGCCTGCTTGTAGAGACGCGGCACGGTTTCGAGATTGTGGTTCATGACGTCGGGCGGCGCCTTGTCGAAAATCTCGAGGGCGACATCCATGCGCCCGCGGAAATCGGGCACCAGCACTTCGATACGGGTGTCGGGCGAGGCCTCTCGCGTGGCGCGGATGCATTCAACGAAATGTTGGGCACCACCGTCGCGCAAGTCGTCGCGGTCAACCGAGGTGATGACCACATAGTTGAGACGCATGGCGGCAATGGTGCGCGCCAGATCAGCCGGTTCGTCGGCATTGAGCGCGTCCGGACGGCCATGACCGACATCGCAGAACGGGCAGCGCCGGGTGCAGATGTCGCCCATGATCATGAAGGTCGCGGTGCCCTTGCCGAAGCACTCATGGATGTTGGGGCAGGACGCCTCTTCGCACACGGTGTGCAATTTGTGCTCGCGCAGCGTTTCCTTGATTTCGTTGAAACGTTCGACTTCAGCGCCGGAACCAAGCTTGATGCGGATCCACTCGGGTTTGCGCAAGCGCTCGGCGGGCACGATCTTGATCGGGATGCGCGCTGTTTTTTCGGCGCCGCGCTGCTTGCGGGTGGTGGTCTCCATGGTCTCTTCCTATTCTTCTTGCGCGGCCCGTCAGGCGGGCGCTTGATTCATCTGCGTGAGCTGCACCGGGGGCAGCACACGTTCGAGGTGCGCGATCAACGCATCGCCCACGGTGTCAAGTTCGACCGCAACACCCAGATCGGCCAGTTGCGTCGTCTTCAATCCACTATAGCCGCAGGGGTTGATCCAGGTAAATGGCGTCAGATCCATATCCACGTTGAGCGCCAGTCCGTGATACGTGCAGCCGTTGCGAACGCGCAGGCCGAGCGCGGCGATCTTAGCGCCGTCGACGTACACGCCGGGCGCGCCGGCCCGCCGCTCAGCCTGCAAACCGAAATCCGCCAGGCAGTCGATCAGGCTTTGCTCCATCGAATGCACCAGCTCGCGCACCTTGAGCGCGCGGCGCCGCAGATCGATGAGCAAATACACCACCAGTTGGCCGGGGCCGTGGTAGGTGATCTGGCCGCCGCGGTCGATCTTCACCATCGGGACGTCGGTGGCACGCAACAGGTGCTCCGGCTTGCCGGCCTGGCCGAGCGTATAGACGGGAGGATGTTGCAGCCGCCACAACTCGTCCGGTGTGCGCTCGTCACGCGCATCGGTGAACGTTTGCATGGCGCGCCAGGTCGGCTCGTAGGGGGCGCAACCGAGTTCGCGCACGGTGCAGGTGTCAGGCCAGCCCATGCGAATCAGAGTACCACCTTGACCATCGGGTGACTCGTCAGCTCCTGATAGAGCGCGTCGAGCTGGTTCTGCGAGATGGCACGCACGGTGCAGGTGAGTGCCAGATAATTACCCTTGCGCGACGGGCGCATTTCCATGCGCGCGGCGTCGAATTCGGCATCGTGGCGGATCACCACCTCGACCACCGCCTGCGCAAAACCGTCCACCCGCGCGCCCATGATCTTGATCGGAAAATCGCACGGAAACTCGATCAGCGTGGGGCGATCCTCATCCGCCACGGCGCATCACCGTTTGCTTGAAGTCCTGATACCACTCGTACATCTGCGCCGCCATCGGGCCGGGCTTGCCCTTGCCAACCGGGCGATCGTCGAGCCGGGTGATTGGCAGCACTTCCTTGGTGGATGAAGCCATCCAGATTTCCTCGGCGCTGCGTACTTCTTCTTCGAGCACCTCACGCACCTGATGCGGCATGCCCATTTCGCGCGCCAGCTCGAGCACCACGTCGTAAGTAATGCCGGGCAGCATGAGGTGACTCTTGGGCGGCACATGCATCACCCCACCGAGCACGATGAAAATGCTCGAGGCGGCGCCCTCGGTGAGAAAACCGTCGCGAAACAGCACGGCTTCGGCGCAGCCCTTGTCCGCCGCGTGCTGTTTTAGCAGGCAATTGGCGAGCAGCGAAACCGTCTTGAGATCGCAGCGCAGCCAGCGGAAATCGGCCGCGGCAATGGCCGACACGCCGTTCTCGCGCACCGCGTCGCTCGGCCCGGTGAGCGGCTCGCTCATTACGAATACGGTCGGTTTGACGACTTTCGGGAAGACATGGTTGCGCACCTCGCCAACGCCGCGCGTCACCTGCAGATAGACCGACTGATCCGGCCACGGGTTGCGCTCGACCGCGCCACGCACGATTTCGCGCCACGCCGCACGCTCGTGCGGATTGGGCAGCTCCATCGCGCGCAGCGTGTTGTCGAGGCGGCGCAGATGCTCGTCGAGCCGGAAGACGCGCCCCGAATACGCAGGAATCACTTCGTAGGCACCATCGCCAAAAAGGAAGCCGCGATCCATCGGTGAAACGCGCGCCTCGGCCAGATCCAGCCACTGCCCATCGAGAAAACAGGTCGTCATGATGCGCGCTCCTTGCCTTTAAAAGCTCTTGATCCACAGGTGCAGCGAATCCCAGGTGCGGCTGAACCAGCCGCCCAGCGGAATGTCTTCGAGCGCTACCACCGGGTAACTGCCGATCTTGTCGCCGTCGAGGCTGAGCGTCAGCGTGCCCACTTCCTGGCCCTTGCGCACCGGCGCTTCGAGTGGCTGGCGGCTGTCGAGCGTGGCGTCGAGCTTGTCGGCCTGCCCCTTGGGGACCGAGAGTACGAAATCGTCGAGGAAGCCGACATTGACCTGTTCGGTTTCACCCTGCCAGACGCGGAACTGCGACACCGCCGCGTTATTATCGTAGAGCTTGACCGTGTCGAAGAAGCGGAAACCGAAGTTGAGCAGCTTGAGCGATTCCTGTGCACGCATCGCCTCCGAGTCGGTCCCCAGCACCACCGAGATCAGACGGCGCGGGCCGCGCACCGCCGAGGACACCAGGCAGTAGCCTGCCGCCTCGGTATGGCCGGTCTTCATGCCGTCGACCGTTTCGTCCATCCACAGCAGCCGGTTGCGGTTGGGCTGGGTGATCTCGTTGTAGGTGTATTCCTTCTGCGAATACAGGGTGTAGAAATCGGGGAAATCACGCACGATGGCGGACGCCAGAATGCCCAGATCACGGGCCGTGGTGTAGTGCTGGTCGTCGGGTAGCCCGCTTGCATTGGTAAAGTTCGTGCCGGTCATGCCGAGCCGCGCCGCTTCGCGGTTCATGAGTACTGCGAAGGCCTCTTCCGAGCCGGCAATCGCCTCGGCCAGCGCGACGCTGGCGTCGTTACCCGACTGAATGATCATGCCGCGCAGCAGCTCGTCGACGGTCACCTTGTGACGCGGCTCGATGAACATCCGCGAGCCGATCATCTTCCAGGCTTTTTCCGACACCGGCACGATCTGGTCGCCACTCAGCGTCTTGCCCTCGAGCGCCGAGAAGGTCAGATAGGCGGTCATCAGCTTGGTCAGTGAGGCCGGCTCGACGCGCGCTTCCGCCTCGTGCTGGGCGAGCACCTGACCGGCACCGAAATCGAGCAGCAGCCATGCGTTTGCCGCCAGTACGGGCGCCGCCGCACGCTCCGCGGCGGCGACGAGTGAGATCGAGGACAGCAGGAGAACAGCAACAAATCGCTTGAGCAAAACGTTCATTCCGAGTTGAGGTTGGGGAATCGCCGCCGATGCGGCGACGGCGGGGAAATTATAGGGCGCACGCCGGGCGTGACCAAATCGACCACCGCCGCTTCAGCGCACTACGACGAAGGGCCGCAGCTTGAGCGTCTCATTGATCTTTTCGGCCACCGCGCGCGCCACCTCGGCCGAGGCGTACGGTCCCGCGTGCAGGCGGTAGCCATCCGAATCCGCGTCGCCGAGCACCGCGAGGCGATCGCGCAGCCAGGCAAGTTCGCCAGCGACATAGCCGCGAAAACCCTCCGCGTTGTCACGCGTGCGGAAGGCGCCGAGCTGCAGGTAGACGCCCGCCTCGGCAGGCGCCGCCGAATCGGCGTCGGGTTCTGGCACCGACGCCACGTCGCCCGGGGCTTCCTCGCCATTGAGAATTGCCGCCGGGTCGATGGCCGACGCCGCCGCCGTGGGTGGCGTGGCACCAGGAGGCGAAAGCGGCGCCGGCGTGGGGGCGGTCGAGGCGATTTCGGGGATCACCTCGGACGGCGGCGATTGCGCGAACACGGGCGCCGAGGGGTCGACCATCAAGGCCTCGATCTCGACCGGCGTGCTGCCATCCTGCAGGAAGCCGAGCTTGAACGCCGCCGCATAGGACAGGTCGATCACCCGGCCGGGATGGAACGGCCCGCGATCATTGACCCGCACGACCACCGAGCGGCCATTGACCAGGTTGACCACACGCACGAAGCTGGGCAGCGGCAGCGTCGTGTGGGCCGCGGTCATCGCGTACATGTCGTAGCGCTCGCCGTTGGCCGTGGTGTTGCCGTGAAACTTGCGCCCGTACCAGCTCGCCCGGCCGCGCTCGCGAAATGGCGCCCGTTCGACCTGCGGGACGTAACGGCGGCCGAACACGGTGTAAGGCCGGCTGGTCGCGCGATGCACCGGTTCGTCGCGCACCACCGCATCCTCGAGCGTGTGGATGCTGTCGGGTACGTCGTCGCCCGGGCCGTCATCCTGGTAGTACTTTCCGCCGGTGCGCGGCAGGTCGGGAATCGCCGCCGCGGAGGTACCCCGGCGTGCGGCGCTGCCGGACGGACCGCCGGCGCACGCAGCCAGCACGAGCGCCAGTGCAGCGACCGAGAGCCGCGACCAGAGCGCGGCCGATGGGCGAGGTGGCGAAACGGCGGGGAGAAAGGACATCAGGACGGGTTCAATACACGCTCGCGCTGAATACTCATGAGAATGCCGATGCCGCAACACAGCGTGACGAGCGCCGTGCCGCCATAGCTGATAAAGGGTAACGGCACCCCGACGACCGGCAGGATACCACTGACCATGCCCATGTTCACGAAGGCGTAGGTAAAGAAGATCATCGTGATCGCACCGGCCAGCAGGCGCGTACCGAGCGTCGGCGCGGTGGCCGCAATCGACAGCCCGCGCAGCAGCAGCAGCATGAGTACGGCGAGCAGCGCCAGGGCGCCGACGAGTCCGAATTCTTCGGCCAGCACGGCGAAGACGAAATCGGTGTGCCGCTCCGGCAGGAAGGCGAGGTGGGTTTGCGTGCCGTTCATCCAGCCCTTGCCGGTCAGGCCGCCCGAGCCGATGGCGATGGTCGACTGAATGATGTGAAAGCCGCGGCCGAGCGGATCGGAGGTCGGATCGAGCAAGGTGCAAATGCGATGTTTCTGATACTCGCGCAACACCTGCCAGTCCACCTCGGGCTGACACAGCGTGTCGCCGAAGAACGCGATCGCGCCAAGGCCGAGCAGCGCCGCCACGGCCACCGGCACGATCAGCCGCCATGACAGGCCGGCGAAGAAGATCACATAGCCGCCGGCCGCCGCGACGAGCAGGCTGGTGCCCAGATCGGGCTCGGTGATGATCAGCCCCACCGGCACCGCGAGCAGCGCGCTGGCGACGATGAACTCGCGCAGACCGATCGCCCCTTCGCGTTGCTGGAAGAACCAGGCGAGCATCAGCGGCATGGCAATCTTCATCAGCTCGGACGGCTGAATTCGGGTCACGCCGATGTCGAGCCAGCGTTGCGCGCCCTTGGACACCTCACCGAACAGCGCCACCGCGATGAGCAGCGCGACGCCGAGTAGATACAGCGGCAAAGCGAGCCGGAGGATGCGCGCCGCCGGTATGCGCGCCACCGCCCACATGGCCGCCAGCGCCACGCCGGTGTTGGCGAGTTGTGCCTCGGCACGGTCGGGCGAGGCGCTCTGCACGAGTACGAAGGCGGTGGCGAGCAGCAGCGCGACGAGCAGGAACAGTGGCGGGTCGATCGGCCGCAGCAATCCCCGCACCAACACCACCGGATGGAGGCGGATATCCATCAGCGCCGTGGCCTCATGGCGTCGCCCCATCGGCCGCCGCGGCCTCGGCCGGCTTTTCGTGGCGCTTGCCGAGCAGGTAGAAATCCATCACCTCACGCGCGATCGGCGCCGCCGAGCGCGAGCCGAAACCGCCGTTTTCGACCAGCACCGCCATCGCGATGCGCGGTTTATCGGCCGGCGCGTAAGCGATGAACCACGAATGATCGCGCAGGCGCTCATCGACGTCGGCCTCGCGGTAGCGCGAGCCCTTGAGTGAATAGACCTGCGCCGTGCCGGTCTTGCCGCCCACGCTGTACTCGGCGTCGCCGAAGGCACGTGCGCCGGTGCCCTCGCGCGTCACATCGACCAGCGCCGCCTTGACGGCGGCGAGATGTTCGGCCTGCAGCGGAATCCGGCGAATCGGCGTCGGCTCGACCATCGTGCGCTCGCCGCTGCGCGGGTCGACGATGGACTTGACGATGTGCGGGCGGAACACCACGCCGTCATTGACCAGCGCCGACAGCGCACTGGCCAGTTGCAGCGGCGTGTAAGCGTTGTAGCCTTGCCCGATGCCCACCGAGATGGTCTCGCCGCCATACCATTTTTGCTGCCCCGGCTTCTTGAAGCGCGCGCGTTTCCAGTCCGGCGAGGGCAGCACGCCGCGCGCTTCGCCGGGAATGTCGATACCGGTGCGCTCTCCAAAGCCGAAGGGCCGCATGAAATCGGCAATCGCCTGGATGCCCAGATCGTTGGCGAGCTGGTAGTAATAGGTGTTGCATGACTTGACGATGGACTTGTGCAGGTTCACCGCGCCGTGCCCCCCCACCTTGTCGTCCATGAAGCGGTGCCCGCCGAAATAGAAGACGCCGGGATCGTTGATCGCCTGTTTCGCAGTGCGCTTGCCCAGGCTGAGGCCGGCCAGGCCCATGAAGGGCTTGAAAGTGGAACCGGGTGGATAGGCCGAGTAGATGGCGCGGTTGAGCAGCGGCTTGTCTGGAGAGTCATTGAGCCCCTTCCAGGCGGCCACCGAAATGCCATCTACAAACAGGTTGGGATCGAAGGCGGGCGCCGACACCAGTGCGAGGATCCCGCCCGTGCTCGGTTCGATCGCTACCAGCGCGCCGCGCCGGTTGGCAAAGGCAGCGGAGGCGACCTGCTGCAACTTGGCATCGACGGTGAGGATAAGGCTCTTGCCGGGCACTGCCGTCTCGCGGCTGAGCACCCGCACCGAGCGGCCATTGACGTCCACTTCGACCTGCTCGGACCCGGTCGCGCCGTGCAGCAGCGATTCGTAGCTCTGTTCCAGCCCGCGTTTGCCGATATGCTCGGTGCCGCGATAGTTGGCCGACTCGCCGCGCTCTTCGAGACCATCGACGTCGCGCGTGTTGATGCGCCCCATGTAGCCGACCACGTGGCCGAACAAGGCGCCGTGCGGATACTCGCGAAACAGGCGCGCGCGCACTTCGACACCGGGAAAACGGAAGCGCTGCGCGACAAAGCGCGCCACCTCCTCATGGCTCAAGCGCGTGCGAATGGCCACGGCCTCGAAGTGTTTGCTGTCTTCACGAAACTTGCTGAAACGGCGGCGATCGTAGTCGTCGATGTCGACCAGCGTGGCGAGCGCGTCGATCGTCGCGTCCACATCGGCGACGCGCGACGGGGTGATCTCCAGCGTGTACGCAGCAAAGTTGCGCGCCAGCACTTCGCCGGTGCGATCGACGATCGTGCCACGGTTGGGCACCACCGGCACGAGCGCGATGCGGTTGTCTTCGGCGCGGGTGTGGAAATAGTCGAAGCGCACCACCTGCAGGTAGAAGAAGCGCGCGCCGAGCAGGCTCAGACAGACGAACATGAAGACGCCAGCGACCGCCAGCCGCTTGCGCAACTGGCCGATCTCCTTGTCCGGCGAGCGGAACTCGGTCATCACGCCCGGCCCGCTCCGCTGGTCAGACGGCGCACGCTAGATCGGCCGGTTGTCGTCACGGTCTTCCGGCTGATACTGCGGCAGCAACAGAACGAAATGCAGCGGCAGCCACAACAAGGCGCTGGTCACGCTGCTCAGAAAATAGCCCCATCCGGGAAACTCGGCGCCGGCCAGCACGCGCACCAGCACCATGATCAGTTGCGCGCCGAGCAGCAGGGGCAGGATCTGCACCGACTGCTGCACCGGGCCGAACCACAGCACGCGCCGCGCCAGGGTATTGGCGGCATAGGCGAGCAGCACATAAGCGAGCGCGTGTTGCCCCATCGCCGCGCCATAGGCGACGTCCATGAGAATGCCGAAGACGAATCCGGTTCCCATGCCAACGTGGCGCGGTTCGCGCACGCACCAGAAGGCGAGCACCAGCGCCAGCCAGTCGGGCACGCCAAACACCGGACCCCACGGGATACAGCTCAGCGTCAACGCGACGATTAGCGACAGATAGACGAACCACAGGCGAACCGGGCGAAGAATGCGGCGCGATCGGTAGGTTGGCTGCATCAGTCAATCCTCCGTCAGCCGCGCCGCGTCGGCAGCCAGTTCAGCGGCAGGCGGCGGCTGTGGCGTGGTACGGCCGAGAATCATTACCTGCGCTGTGTGGCGC
>CBDULG010000097.1:0-10198 GCA_965367985.1 uncultured Rhodocyclaceae bacterium | reverse complement strand
GTACGTAGATCGCGCTTGTAGTAGTAGGCGGCGACATCGGCGAGCGTGTTCGACCATGCATCGGAATACGGAGGCACGGCAAGGAACTGCCCCGTCTGGGAATTCGGCCCGCTGATCAGGGGTCCGTTCGAGCCGTCCTGGTTTTCCTTGGCGGCACTGGTTGCTGCATCGTACGAACTGCCCTCCGACCAGTAGCCGTCCGTCGTCAGAATCGAAAAATTCTGGCGGCAGGATAAATCCTTGCCGCCCGACGACCCCGGCGTGGTACTGGCCGGACCCTTGTCGTCGGTACGCTGGTAGTACTGACCGGCAGCGTCGAGCGCGCGCCGCAGCGGTGTGCTGCCGCTGGGCTGCTGGTCAAACAGCCAATTGAAGAATTCCTTTCGATTGTTGGTGGTGTTGCCCAGCACGTCCTTGTCGCTGAAATCGCGCACGCCGCGCTCGATCGTCGAACTGCTCACGCCGTCGGCAGTGCCGCTGCTCTTGTTGATGCGGCCATAACCGACACGCATCCCCGTGCCTTGTTGTGCGAAGGCGCGGCTCACGCCCGCCTTGGCGGCCATCATCCGGGTGCGGTAGTACGCATACCAGTTGGCGAAGTTGGTCGTTTGGCTGAGGCCATCCGGCCCGGGCGTGGTCTCTACCTTGCGGTAGGTGTAGCAATCGTCATCGGTCAGCGAGCCGTCGCAGCCGGAATTACTCGCCCTGTATTCGTAATAGTAGGCAGCGCGCTTGTCGTTATGCGCCCACTCGTCGGAGTACCCCGCGTAATACCAAGTGGGGCGAAAATCCTTGCTCAGATCTGTCTTGATCGTGCTGGCGCCGCGCCACGCCTTGTACCCGTCCATCCAGGCATTGGTAAAGGTCGCGTTGGGCAGACTGTTGCCGTCCTGGTCGAGTGGCGGCAGGTACTTGACGTTCGGGTTGTAATAGGCGCTGTTGTAGGTGCTCGATCTGCCCTCGGGTTCGTCGTCGCTGTTCTTTCTGTCGTCGGGCATGTAGGACCACGCCATTGAACCCGAGTCGTCGAGAATGAACATGATGTTCGGCTCCACCGTGCCGCCCAGATAGAGCGGTACCTGGGAGATGGTCAGCGAGGCCGCGCCGGCGTGCAGCGGCGAGAACAGCGCGACCGACGACAACAGCGCGGTAAGCAGCGCAGAAGGATGTGCAAACGACCGTTTTTTCATGTTCATGGTGATACCTGCTGGGTGACGGATACTGCCGTCAATCAATGACGGTCGAACGCAGCACGACCGTGGTGTTACCGGTTGCGCCGGTGGATCGGGCGGTGATGTCGAATACTTGAACTGGCGGCGCAATACCGCCCTCGAGGGAGCCGCCCTCGGTGCGGTTGGGGCGTCGTTCAATCCAGTATTCGGGATCGCTCGCGACACCCGGGAATGCCGCGTAGGGATCGGTGTTGCTGGACGTCTTCTTCAGCCCGGAGCTCCACGCGCGAACGTTCGCGGTGATCCAGTTCGCGGCATTGGATTCGTCCGGCGCGGGCGTTTGAAGGTAGTCAAAGAGTCCAGCGCCCGCCGCCGGCGCTTCGACCGCGTCGGCATCCCCCGCGCGCAGCGCCAGCTCGGCGGCCTGCATGGCAATGCCGCGATCGCGCATGTTGCCGGCCATGCGCTCTTCGAGCGTCGTCGTCTGCATGGCAGTGACGCCAAGCATGGTCATCACGAGCAGAAAGATCATGCCGACGATGAGCGCCGAGCCACGCTGGGCGTAGTGGTTGCGCGTGCCGGAAAGCGCTGTGGCGCGGCGACTGAAAGTAGCAGGGGATTTGTTGTTCACGTTGCGCGGTTCGACCATGGTGGCATTACCGTAGACAACGGCCCACCTGGCGGGAACTTCAGCGACTTCAGGGGGTTTGGCCTGCCGCGCGTCGGGCGGATCAGGCCGTCAGTCCGTGGTGCCCGGATCGGCACGCGACGGCGCGGAAAGGCTGAGGCACGGCCGATTCCAGCGCAAACAGCGAGCGGGCGGAGGCCCTATTATTGGTCGGCCCTAGGCCGCCACCGCTATGGCGGCGGCAACCCTTCTTGGGTACGTCAACGGTACATCGTGGCGTTGGTCGACCAATACGGGAATCGGTCGTGTTCCACGACGGCTCGCGCTAAATCGGTGGGCGCGTCCGTTACTGAATCTGTTGCCAGGAAATACGCCGCGCGCTGTCGTTCTGCTGTGTGCTGGTGTCGATGTTGGATTTGGACGTTGCGCCGTACTTGTGGGTCTTGCCCTTGTCGCGCACCTGGCCAAGCGTCTTGATCATGCCGCCGACGACCTTGCGCGCATTGGCCGGCAGATTGCTTTGTCCAACCGCATTGCTGGCCCCATAACTGCCGTCGCCCGCCAAGTCGAAGGGGTGGAATGTCGTGCGCCCGCCCGTTTCCGGTGACAACTCGATGATCCAGCTCTCGCCGCCGCCAAGGCAGGCGTCTTCATTGGGAATCGCACTGACGAAAATCACCCGGTCGGACCATAGGAACGGCGTGGCCAGAATACGCTCGCCCTTTGCGTTGCTGCCAACGATCAGGTCGACGAAGAAGCCACGCTGGTCGACCGTCGGACTGTTCTGCGAGAACTGCCGCACTTCTACCGAATTGCCGCCAAAGTCGGCCGGACCTTCGAAGGTGATCGTTTGCTCGAGCAGATTGCTGCGCAGCACTTTGGCGGTCGACGTCGGCGCGTCACACTGGGACGCAATGCCGCACTCGTCGCGCACGCCGTAGAGTGACTGCACGGTGGTGTCGGCGCTGTCGCCGGTTTCGAAGTACTTGCCGGTGCCGAAATACACGATCAGGCCGCCGTCCGCGTGGGTGCCCACCTGCGGTTTCGAGGTGATCGGCTGCACGTTGCCATTTTTGTCGGTGGCGGTGAACAAAGGCTTGCCACCAAAGGAAATTTTCCAGTCCTGGATCGTCGCGCCCGTGAAGTCGAATTTCCACAGGTTGCCGCGCAGGTCGCCCGCGTACACGAGATCAGTCGAGCCGTCGCGGTCGGCATCGACGGCGATCGGCGTCGCCAGGCCGTTGGGCGACGTCAGGTCGCCGACGCCGGTATTGATCTCGGCAAGCCGTGCGCCGGTTTCGAGATCGACGACAAATAGGCGCGCCTGCTGCGAATTGCTGTTGTAGCCATTGCCGATGATTGCCACCCAGTGCCCGCTTTCGGTGCGAACGATTGCGGCCTGCCCCATTGCGTAGCCCAACTCGGCAAAATCCGGTGTTGCAGCGGAGATTTCCCACAGGACGCTGTTGCTGGTAAGCGCGTGCGCGTTTTCTACGTCCAGCGCAAAATAAGCCTTGCCGCCTGCACCGGTGGAGCCGACGAGTACGGTCTTCCAGTTCGCGCCGATCAGCGCGTCGGCGACGCGTGGGGCGCCGTCGACAAAGTACCGGTGGCTGTAGCTCGGGTCGGCCAGCACGGGCAGGTCGGGGAGAATGGCGTTCGGAATGTAACCGAACAACTCGTCTCCGGTCGCCGCGTCGATGCCACGGAAAACACCATCGTTTGCGCCGAAAAAGAGCGCGCCCTTGCGCGCCGTGAATGCAGGAGAGCTGCGACGCGTGGCGTAACTATTGCGCTGCGCATCGCTCAGCGAGGCGGCGAGGGCATAGTTGTAATCTTCTTGGCCGACGGCGACGGGGTCGGAATTGACGATGTCGCCCATGAGGCTGGCGCGGGCGCGAAAAACGCCGCCCTGCGTATTCAACTCCTGCGACCGATCGCCACGCAGCCAGGCGAGTAGATCGGCATCGTTGTTCAGCGCGGTTTTCTGGTTCGTGTTGAGCGCGTTCCAGGTGAAGTCGATTCCCGACTGGCTCGCCGAATCGTAGGTGACGAGATTGCGGGACGCAGCCAAAGGAATACTATCGCTCGCCTTCCACTTGGGCGTCACCTTGGGGCGGCCGTAGTTGGGGTTGGGTGAGCCGCTGGGCGTCGTCGCGTCCTGATCGATTTCGAAGGCCAGTATGTCGCCGGTCCAGTTGCCACTGTTGAAGGTGGCCTGATAGAGCAGTGTTTCGGAACTCAAGCGCGTGGTGTTCGAGGCCACCGCTGCGGCCGTGCTGCTGTCCGAGTTGATCGTTGCCAGCGTTTTGCCGAGTGCGTCTGCAAAGGCCTCCGGCTCGGCCGCGCTGAAGAACTTGCCGCGGCTGTTGATGGCCGCATGCAATAGATCGTCGATTCGTGCCGAAGTGTTCTGCGCACCTGGATCCGGCCAGTTGAGATCGGTACCGGTGGCGATCGCCGCGTAGGCGTCGTCGGGATCGACTGTGCCGGTGACACCGAATGCGATGCCGAGCGTCACCATGTGCTGCCAGAACGCCGGATTGTCCGGTGTTACGGGTACGTTGTTGGTCAGATCGGGACGCAGATCCCGCTTGTAGTACCAGGCGGCAACGTCGGCGAGCGTATCGGAGAAATTGTCGGAGAAGGGTGGCACGCCAAGAAATTGCCCCGAGGCCGACGCCGGTCCGGTGATCAGCGGGCCGTCGCTGCCGTCGTTGTTATCGCGCGCGCCCGGAGTCGTCGCTGCTTCGCTGTTCCAGTAGCCGTCCGTGGTCAGGATGGTGAAATTCTTGCGACACGACAAATCCTTGCCGCCTGCAACGCCGGGTGTGGTGCTGGCAGGTCCCTGATCGTCGCTGCGTTCGTAGTAGCGCCCCGACCAGTCGAGCGCACGCCGCAAGGGCGTGCCAGTGCCCAATTCGAGCTCGAACAGCCACTTGAAGAATCCCGTGCGCTCGCCCGTCCACGTTCCGACGGCGTCCCGGTCGCGGAAATCGCGCACGCCGCGCTCGACCGCAAACATGTTTTGCCCGTCGACGTTGCTGCCTTGCTTTGTGATCTTGCCGTAGCCGACACGTATGCCGGTGCCCATCTGCGCGAAGGCGCGGCTCGCCCCGGCTTTGGCCGCCAGGATGCGTGTGCGGTAATACGAGTACCAATTGGCGAAATTCTGTTGTTCGTTGGCGCCAACAGTTTTTTCTTCATAGCAGGCGTCGTCGGTAACATCGGCGCAACCTGGCCGCGCCGGGTCATAAACGTGGTAGTAGGCCGCGCGACCGCTGCTGTCGACGTAGGCGTCCGAAGTATTCTGGTAATACCAGGCCGCGCGAAACTGGCTACCCAGGTCAACCGTCGCCGTTGTCAGATTCGCCCATGCCCGATAGCCATCATCCCAGGCACTTTGGAAGTTCGCGTTGGGGAGCGCTTGACCATCCTGATCGAGAGGCGGGGGGTAGGCGACGTTGGGGTTGTAGTAGATGCGGTTGAAATTGCTCGCCGTCGCCGCCCGCCGCGTGCGAAAGCTGTGGATGTCGTCTGGCAGGTACGACCATGACATCGAACTCGAATCATCCAGCATGAAGAGGATGTTCGGCGCCGCCGTGCCGCCGAGGTACAGCGGCACCTGCGCGATGTCCAGCGGCGCGGCGTGGGTATGATTTGGGCCGAACAAGGCGGCCGCCGCGATGAGCGAGGCGACCATCGGCGACGCGGCGTCGAAACGTATTTTTTTTGATTTCATGACCTTGCCTGACAGGGGGCGGCCCGACTCTAGTTGATGACGGTGGAACGCAATACGACGGTAGCGTTGCCAGAGGCACCCGTCGAGCGCGCAGTGACTTCGTGAACTTCGACGACCGGTGCGACGCCCGCTTCAATCGAGCCGCCCTCGGCGCGATTGGGACGTTTTTCAAGCCAGTACCGTGGCTCTTCCGCCAGGCCCGGAAAAGCGGCGTTCGGATCCGCGCTCGCGCTCTGATTCGGGTCGATGATCTTGATACCCGATGTGTAGGCGCGCACGCTGCTGGCAGTCCAGCTCGCGGCGCTGGTCGGTTCGGGAGCGGGCGAGGCGAGGTAATCGTAGAGTCCATTGCCGGTGGTCGGGGAGTCAATCGCGTCGGCATCGCCAGCGCGCAAGGCCACCTCTGCCGCCTGTATGGAAATGCCGCGGTCGCGCATGTTGCCGGCCATGCGCTCTTCGAGTGTCGTGCTCTGCATCGCAGTGACCCCGAGCATGGTCATTACCAGCAGGAAAATCATGCCGACGATGAGCGCGGAACCGCATTGCTGCGTCGCTTTTGGGCTGCGAGTCCTTTGCATCGAGCCGGCGCTCAGTCGACGTTACCGCGCAGCGACACGGTGGTGGTGTAGGTGGTGTACATCCGCTGATCCGGCATGGTGGCCGTGACCCCATTGAAGGTAATTTCCTGCTTTTCCGTCACCGCGCCGTCGTCGACGCTGGCGAGCAGCAACTCGACTTTCACGGCGAGCACATCGTTCCAGTCGGTGACGCCGGTGACGGGCACGTACTGATTGACGTCGCGACCGCCGGCGGCGGCGGGGATACCATACGTGACGGCAATGTTCTCGACACCTTCCACCATTTCGGTGGTGCCCACATAAAGCGAGTTGAAGGCGTTGCCCTGGCGGTTGGTCGCCCGATCAGAAGACGGGCCGACGAAGAAGGTCTGCCGATTGAGGCGCATCAGACGCGCGTCCGCGGCGTAGCCGAAGTTAAGGCCACCTTTGGTGTTGTATCCGCCGGAAGTCTTGTGTTCGAGCGTCACATTGTTTCCGCTAGCCGGTGAATTGCTGATTGCAAAGGTTTCCGCCTGTTCGCAGGTCGAAATCAGCACGATCTCTCCCTGTTTGAAACCAAGCGCGTTGTTCTTGATTACGAGGGACTCGTCGCCAGGCTTCGTCGCGCCGTTCAGCGTGGCCGCGGCGCCGGAACCATAGAAAATCGAAACCACATCGCTGCCGGGGACCGCCGTCTTGCCCATCGTGCCGACCACGCCGGGTTGCGATGTGGAGTACTGATACGCGGTGATTGCGTCGACGGCATTGAGGTCGAAACCGGTGGCAATCGATTCCTTGCGCACCACGTTGGCCGGCGCGTTCAATTCAGGGCAGCCAATATGGCCGGCCATTCGCAGGTTGCGTTCGATGAAATCGATCGCAAAGCGGCCGTTTTCCTGAAGGCGGGCAAGTTCTTCATTATAGCGGTACGTCTGTTTGTTGGCGACGAACAGCGAGATCATACCGGCGATCAGCAAGAGGCTGATGACCATGCCGATCATCAGCTCGATGAGTGAGATACCGCGTTGGCGGACAGCTTTGAGCGGGTTGCTTCTCCCGCGCCGCGGGTCATTAGTAGTCATCATGGGGTAGCGGCTATCTGGGAGATGAGCTGAAACTGTTGAACCTGTCTGGTGGCGTCGGGGTCATTTGCTTCGTTCCACTGCACGGTGACGACAAAGAAATTCCCGGCGCCTGTGCAGACCCCTGGCGCGCCAGCGTTTGCTGTGCGGCAAATGGCGCCGTCGCCAAGCGGCAACTGATTCGCGACGTCGGCTTTCCAGGATGCCAGTTCTCTTGCCGCGAGCGACGTGCCGCTCGGTGTCGCGCCGAGCGCAACGACGAAATCACCGTTTTTTGCGGAAGTCGGACTTGCCCGCAATGTATCAAGCATGCGATAGGCAAGCTGGTTGGCCTGCGTGCGCAGATGCGCGGTCTGGTTGAATTTTAGCGAATTGATCTGCAGGCTGGCCAGGCCGAGCAGGCCGATGGAGAGTACAACGAGCGCAATCAGTGCTTCGATCAGCGACAAGCCGGCTTGTGTGGCGCGGCCCATGCGGTATGTGCGATGCGTCATCACGGACACCCCACTACGGTGATGGCGCCATGGCCGGCAGGGCTGACGGTGAGACGACGCAGTCGTGCGTCGCCCGATTTACAGTTCGGCGGTGCCAGATTGATTGTGAGGGTCGCTGCGGCGGTCGTTACGCCGAAGCTGTCATACGTAATGGTAGTGCTCAGTGCGCCGCCGGTGGTCGAGACATGGGTCAGCGCCCCGTTCTCGAGGACTTTGCCCGCCGCGCAGGTCGCGCCGGTATGCACGCACCAGCCATTGCCATAGCCGCCGGTGTTCGGTGTGATCGTCACATTCGCGCCACGCTTGATGGCTTCGAAACGCGCCAGCGTGATCGACGACAGCAGCGTATTGGCTTGTGTCGTGACGCGATTGTCTTCGATCATCCGCGTGAAGCTGGGTGCCGTCGCACTGACGATGATGGCCAGTATGGCGAGGGTGATCATGAGCTCGACCAGGGTAAATCCGCGTTGCATGGCTTTGATCCAATGGGGTGAGGCTGAATCTAAATGCGTGCTGGTGCACTGTGCGACCATATGACGCCGGGCAGCCGGTTTCTGACGATGAACGGTGGATATCATGCGGTCAGTATGCAAGTTTGCAGTTTTCTTGGCTTGCCGCTAGAATCTGCCGCCTCCGCTGCTGTAGCTCAGTCGGTAGAGCAACTGATTCGTAATCAGTAGGTCACCAGTTCGATTCCGGTCAGCAGCACCAGACATCGCGGGTCAGGCATTGCCTGGCTCGTTTTTCTTAGCTCCTCGATTGACGTTCACGTCAACCGAGTCTATGGTGCGAGTCATTCGATATTCGAGGGTGGAGGAACGGCCGTGGACATCAGCAACAGCGTTTTCCTGATTACCGGCGGTGGTTCGGGGCTGGGTGCGGCCACGGCGCGCATGGTGGTCGAGGCCGGTGGGCGTGTCGTGCTCGCCGATGTCAACGTCGAAGCCGGCGACGCGCTGGCGACGGAGTTGGGCGACGCCGCCCGCTTCGTGCGCACCGACGTGTCGGACGACGGGAGTGCGCGAGCCGCCCTCGATTCAACCGTCGAAGCTTTCGGCACGGTGCATGGTCTGGTGAACTGTGCTGGCGTGGCGCCCGCGGAGAAAGTGCTTGGCCGCAATGGCCCGCATGGGCTGGACAGCTTTTCACGCGTCATCGGCATCAACCTGGTCGGCAGTTTCAACATGATGCGCCTGGCGGCCGAGGTGATGAGCAAGAATGAGCCGAACACTGGCGGTGAGCGCGGCGTCATCGTCAGTACGGCGTCGGTGGCCGCTTACGACGGTCAAATCGGTCAGGCCGCGTACGCGGCGTCGAAGGGCGGTGTCGTCGCGCTGACGTTGCCGGTGGCGCGTGAATTGGCGCGGCATGGCATCCGCGTGATGACGATTGCGCCGGGTATCATGGAGACGCCGATGTTGCTCGGCATGCCGGAAGAGGTTCAGGCCGCGCTGGGGCAGACGGTGCCGTTCCCGGCGCGCATGGGCAAGCCGGCGGAGTTCGCCGCGCTGGTGCAGCATATTGTGCAAAACGCCTACCTGAACGGTGAAGTGATCCGCCTCGACGGCGCGATTCGCATGGCGCCGAAGTAAGTGAAGCGCGCAGCAAGGTAAGCGCGGCCTGCGGGTCGCGTTTTTTTCGGCCGGGCGTTCCTTGCAGCCGCTTCCGGCAAGTGTGATACAAGACGTGAACCGGCCGATATGCGTCGCGCCGGTGATGTGCTGTTGAGGTCCCCTTGCCCGAGTCATCCGTCCAACACGGCGCGCAATGCGCCGATTGTTATCATTGTGGCTTGCCCGTGCCGGCCGGCGCCGAATTCCTGGTGCGTATCGAGGGTGAGGCCCGGCTGATGTGCTGCGCGGGCTGTCAGGCGGTGGCGCAGGCAATTGTCGATACCGGTCTGGCGGACTATTACAAGCATCGCGATGCGATGCCCGAATCGCGCCGGGAGGCCCTGCCGACGGCGCTCGACGAACTCGGGTTGTTCGACCACCCCGATTTCCAGAAGAGCTTCGTCCGGCCGCTCGACGAGCACGGCCGCGAGGCCGCGCTGATTCTCGAGGGCATCACCTGCGCCGCCTGCGTGTGGCTCAACGAGCAGCACGTTGCGCGTCTGCCCGGCGTCACTGCGATCGATATCAACTACGCGACGCGGCGCGCACGCGTGCGTTGGGATGCGCGCCGGATCAAGTTGTCGGACATCCTCGGCGCAATCGAGGCGATCGGCTACCACGCGTATCCGTATGACGAGGCGCGATCGGAACTGATCGCCAGGAAGGAGCGCCGCGCCGCCTTGTGGCGACTGTTCGTCGCCGGCTTCGGCATGATGCAGGTGATGATGTATGCCATACCGGCGTACATCGCGGGCGACGGAGATATGTCGGCGGGTATCGGCCAGCTGATGCGCTGGTCGAGTTTTGTCCTTACGGTACCGGTGATCTTCTATTCCGCGGGGCCGTTTTTTCGCGGCGCGCTGCGCGACTTGCGCATGCGTCGGCTGGGCATGGATGTGCCGGTCGCGCT
>CBDULG010000096.1:0-10204 GCA_965367985.1 uncultured Rhodocyclaceae bacterium | reverse complement strand
GACGTGCACGACGACCCGGCCCAGGTCGGCGACGAGCCCTTGCTGCTGACGCGTCTGAGCGGCCGCCCGGTGGCCGTCGGTCGCGACCGGCCGGCCGCTGCGCGCTGTCTGCTGAGCGCGCATCCCGAGGTGGACGTCATCATCAGCGATGACGGATTGCAGCATCTGGCCTTGGCACGCGCGGCGGAGATTGTGGTGATCGACGAGCAGGTGCTGGGTAACCGCTGGCTGCTGCCGGCCGGCCCATTGCGCGAGGGCCTGTCGCGCGTGCGCCGCGCCGATCTGGTGCTCACCCATGACGGCGTATCGGGCGCGCTGCTCGCTGCGCTGTCTGGCGTCGAGCATGCACCGATGACGCTTGCCGGCGATGTTTTCGAGCGCCTCAATGCGCGCAGCGAACGCCGCAGCGCCAAGGACTTCGGTGCTGCACCCGTGCATGCCGTGGCCGGAATCGGCCGCCCGCAGCGCTTTTTTGACCAGCTTGCCGCGCTTGGCCTCGAGGTCGTGCCGCACCCGTTTCCCGACCACCACGTTTTTTCGGCCGGCGATCTCGCCTTCGCGCCAGGCGAAGCGCGGATTGTCACCGAGAAGGATGCGGTAAAATGCGCTGACTTTGCGCCACCGGACACATGGGTGTTGCCGGTGCGTGCGCAGATTCCCGACGCTGCACTGCAGCCTATTCTGGAGAAACTGACCCGTCATGGACGCCAAGCTGCTTGATATTCTCGTCTGCCCCGTGTGCAAAGGGTCGCTCGACTACCGCAAGACCGATCTGGAACTGGTATGCAAGCGATGCCGGTTGGCCTTTCCGGTGCGCGACGACATTCCGGTGATGCTCGAAGACGAGGCACGCACGCTGGAAAATAATGACGGCACCGGCGCGTGAGCGATTTCTGCATCGTCATCCCGGCGCGCTACGCCTCCACGCGGTTGCCCGGCAAGCCGTTGGCGGACATCGCCGGTAAGCCGATGATCGTGCGCGTCGTCGAACGCATTGCGGCGGCCGGTGCCGACGAGGTGTGGGTGGCGACTGATCACGAGGGCGTCGCGGGTGTGGTGCGCGCCGCTGGATGCCAGGTGGTGATGACGCGCGAGGATCACCCCACTGGCACGGATCGCCTTGCCGAGGTCGTGCTGGCGCGTGGCTGGGCCGACGACACCATCGTAGTCAACGTGCAGGGCGACGAACCCCTGATCGATCCGGCGCTGGTGCGCGCGGTCGCCGAAGCGCTGGCGATGGACCCGGAGGCGTCGATCGCCACGGCGGCCCATCCCGTGGAGACGGTCGAGGAAGTCTTCAACCCGAATGTCGTCAAGGTGGTGACCGACACCAACGACCGCGCGATGTATTTCTCGCGCGCGCCGATCCCCTGGGCGCGCGATGCCTTTGCAGCCGATCGCGGCACATTGCCGGCCGGTTTGCCGGTGATGCGCCACATCGGCCTTTACGCCTACCGCGCCGGATTCCTGCGCCGCTTTACCCGCCTGCCCACCTGCGCGCTGGAACAGTGGGAGGCGCTCGAGCAATTGCGCGCCCTGTGGCATGGAGATCGCATCCATGTGGTCACTGTGTCCGAAGCACCCGCGGCCGGTGTGGACACGGCGAGCGACCTTGCGCGCGTGCGCCGGGCGTTTGACCGGTCTGCGCAGAGCGGGTAAGTTCCAAAAACTCGCCGCTGAGCGGCGGGTCGTCTAATGCAAGGGAGGGGTGTTATGCGATTGATTCTGTTGGGCCCGCCGGGTGCGGGCAAGGGCACGCAGGCTAATTTCATCAAGGAAAAATACGGCATTCCGCAGATTTCAACGGGCGACATGCTGCGTGCCGCCGTCAAGGCCGGCACGCAGCTGGGCGTCGCAGCGAAGAAGGTGATGGATGCCGGGGGCCTCGTACCTGATGACATCATCATCGGCCTGGTCACCGATCGCTTGAAAGAAGATGATTGCAAGGCGGGCTACCTGTTCGACGGTTTCCCGCGCACGCTTCCTCAGGCAGATGCGCTCAAGGCGGCCGGTGTCAAGGTGGACGTGGTGTTGCAGATCGATGTGCCGGACCAAGACATCATCGAGCGGATGAGCGGACGCCGCGCGCATCTGCCCTCGGGACGCACCTATCACATCAAATACAACCCGCCGAAAGTCGCAGGCAAGGATGATGAAACGGGCGAAGACCTGGTGCAACGTGACGACGACAAGGAAGAGACGGTGCGCAAGCGTCTCGATGTGTATCACGAGCAAACCAAACCCTTGCTCGAATACTACAGCCGCTGGTCTGCGCAAGGTGACGCCGACGCGCCGCGTGTCGAAGTGATATCCGGGCAGGGGTCGGTGGACGAAATTACCGAGCGCGCCTTCAAGGCGCTCGAAGGCCGCTGAGCCGAATCGGTCGGGTGGCGCCGAATGGCAAGGCCGACGACGCGATGAGTGCCGGCTCGAAGCGGGCGCTCATCGCGTTTTTTTGTGCGGACTCTCGATGACGGCGCGCAGTCTGCTATATGCCCAGTCGGGCGGTGTCACTGCCGTCATCAATGCGACCGCCGCCGGTGTCATCGCCGCGGCGCGCCAGCATGGCAACGCAATTTCGCGCGTGCTGGCGGCGCGCCACGGCATCCTCGGTGTGCTCGACGAAAGCCTAACCGATTGTTCGGCGCTCGATGATGGCCAACTCGATGCGTTGCGGCAAGCGCCTGGCGGCGCCTTCGGCTCGTGCCGCTTCGACCTCGATGCGCCGCAGGACAACCCGGCACAGTACGACCGCCTGTTCGCCGTACTCGCAGCGCACGATGTTGGCTATTTCCTCTACAACGGCGGCAATGGTTCGATGGACACGGTGATCAAGCTGTCGCAGGCGGCGCGCGCGCGCGGCTTCCCGCTGATCTGCGTGGGCGTGCCAAAAACGGTCGACAACGACCTGCTCGGCACCGACACCTCGCCGGGCTTTGGTTCCGCCGCCAAGTATCTGGCAACGTCGATGCGCGAGGCCGGGCTCGACCTGCGCGCCATGTCGAGCAGCCGCGGGCGCGTCTTCGTGATGGAGGTCATGGGGCGCAATTGCGGCTGGCTGGCCGGCGCGACCGCACTCGCGCGGCGTGAAGCCGGCGAGCCGCCGCATGTCATTCTGTTCCCCGAGATTCCCTTCGACGAGGCGGCCTTTCTGGCCCGCGTCGAGGCGGTAGTGCAGCGGTCCGGTTACTGCGCAATCAGTGCCTCGGAAGGCATTCGGCGCGCCGGCAGCGAGCCGCTGGTCGAACAGGACGAGGACGCCAAGGGTCACGTGCAACTGGGTGGTATCGGCCAGTGGCTCGCCCGCCTGTTGCATGACCGCTGTGGCTACAAGCATCACTGGACCGTGCCGGACTATCTGCAACGCGCCGCCGGCCACCTGGTGTCACTGACCGATCGTCAACAGGCCGACGCGGTCGGCCGTGCCGCGGTGGACTATGCGGTAGGCGGCAAGGACTGCGTTATGCCGGCGATCGTGCGGCACGCCGATGCGCCCTACGAATGGTCGGTGGCGCCGGCTGCGCTGGCGTCGATCGCCAACCTGGAGCGCCGTGTGCCGCGCGAATTCATTTCCGCCGACGGCTTCGACCTGAGTGCCGAGGGATTACGCTGGCTTCGTCCGCTGGTCGCCGGTGAGGTGCCGCCGCCCTATGTCGACGGCCTGCCCGACTATCGTGTGCCGCAGTGCCCGGTGGTGGCACCACGGCTACCGGCCTTTACACCGTAGCCCGAAATCGGGCGGCGCTGCGGCTAACCACCGCGACCGGGCGGCCAGCGTTCAGGCGGGCACCTCGGGATTGAGACTGTAGGTCACGGTGAGCGCTGCCTTGGCCAGCACATGACCATCGATCGCGTCGCGGACCTGCTGACCCGTGAAGCGGCCGTCCACCGGGCAGATGGTGATGTCCAGCGCGTAAAGCGTGAACACGTAGTGGTGGCGGATCGCATCGTTCCACGGCGGACACGGGCCGTCGTAACCGAAGTAGTCGCCAGCCATCTCTTCATCCTCGGCAAACCACCCAGTGTAGTCGTTGATACCCTGGCGCGTGCCACGGGGACCGTCGGGGCCCTTCTTGCCGCGCGGCGTGACCTCGGAAGAAAAAGCGCCTTCGGTCAGCGCCGCGTGCGCGGGATCGATATCGACCAGCACCCAGTGAAAGAAATCGGTTCGCGGCAGATCGGCCGGTACGGTGCGGCCTTCCTGATTGACGTCCTCGCCGGAACTGGGCACGTCCGGATCATGGCATATGAGGACCAGGCTCTTCGCCGCATCCGGTACATCCGACCAGGCGATATGCGGACTCACGTTGGCGCTCAACGCGACATGGCCCGCCTTGGCGGGCACCGCGAAGGCGTATTTTCCGTCGAGTGGCTTTCCGTCCTGCATGCTTTGGCTGAATAGTTTCATCACCGGCTTCCTCCGTACGTGATTGCAAGCGGGGTCGAATTCATTCTATGCCGCGCGACGTGAAAAATCCCGTGGTCTGAAGCCGAGCACGAACAGCGTTGCGAAGTAAGTGAGCATGCCCGCGGCGACGATCAGGGCGAGCTTGCCGACGCGTACCCAGCCGGTGTCGAGCATCCATTCTGCATCGGCGCCTTTGGCAAACCACAGCACCAGGCCAAGCGCACAGAGCGCGATGCCCGTCTTCACAGTGAATATTGTCCAGCCCGGCCGGGGCTCGAAGATACCCTTGCGCCGCAAGCCTCGATAAAGCAGCGACGCGTTGAGGCAGGCCGCCAGCCCGATCGACAGCGCCAGACCGGTGTGACGCAAGGGCACGATGAAGGCGAGGTTCATCAGTTGGGTCGCGGTGAGCGTGATGAGCGCGATCTTGACCGGCGTGCGAATATCCTGCCGCGCGTAAAACGCCGGCGCCAGCACCTTGACCAGAATGAGTCCGGTCAGCCCCACGCTGTAGGCGACCAGTGCCGGGCGCGTCTGCATGACATCGCTGGCCGCAAACGCACCATAGTTGAACAGCGTTGCAATCAGCGGGACGGCGAGGATTGCCAGCGCCAGCGCGGCAGGCAGGGTCAGCATGAGGGTGAGGCGCAGCCCCCAGTCGAGCAGGCCGGTGAATTCTGCGCTGTTCGCGTCGGCGTGATGTTTGGCCAGGCTGGGCAGCAGGATGGTGCCCAGCGCAACGCCCAGCAATCCCGCCGGAAACTCCATCAGGCGGTCGGCGTAATACAGCCAGGAGACGCTGCCGCTCACCAGAAACGAAGCGAAAACCGTGTTGATGAGCAGCGAAATCTGGCTTACCGACACGCCCAGCGTGGCGGGTGCCATGAGTTTGAGAATGCGCCGCACGCCGGGGTCGCGCCAGGTCAGGTCGAAGCGCGGCAGCATGCCGATACGTGCCAACGGGCGAATCTGCAACAGCAACTGCAGGCACCCGCCGATGAACACCGCCCACGCCAGCGCCAGTACCGGCGGGTCGAACCACGGCGCAGCGAACAGCGCCATGCCGATGAAGCTCAAGTTGAGCAAAACCGGCGTGAACGCGGGAATCGCAAAACGGCTCCAGGTATTGAGCACGCCCGCCGAAAGCGCGACCATCGACATGAAGAAAATATACGGAAAGGTGATGCGGGTAAGTTCGACAGTCAACGCGAACTTGTCGGCGTCCGCCGAAAAGCCCGGCGCGGAGACATAGATGATGAGCGGTGCGGCGAGCGCGCCAAGGGCCGAGATGATCAATACGATGATGCCAAGCAGGGTGGCCACGCGATTGACCAGTTGGTGCG
This sequence comes from uncultured Rhodocyclaceae bacterium, assembly GCA_965367985.1. Classification (GTDB taxonomy): domain Bacteria; phylum Pseudomonadota; class Gammaproteobacteria; order Burkholderiales; family Rhodocyclaceae; genus Nitrogeniibacter. Next base: position 4,453 of record CBDULG010000096.1, on the reverse strand, counting down.
TCTCGTCCTCGCCGCGGCGGTTCTTGTACTCAGCGAGGATGGGTACGAATGCCTGCGAAAAGGCGCCTTCGGCGAACATGCGCCGCAACAGATTGGGCAGCCGGAAGGCGACGAAAAATGCGTCGGTCGCCAGCCCCGCGCCGAAAGCACGTGCGATGACGAAATCGCGCACGAAACCGAGAATGCGCGAGAGTAGCGTCATGCCGCTGATGGTCGCGAGGGCGCGGAGCAGGTTCATCTGGCGGGCTTTGGCAAAAGGCCGGATGATAGCGTGAATGCGTGCGCAAACTCGACCCGCGCTTGCCCGGATTCTTGCATGTGACTGCGCCGCACGGTATCATCGCGCGTTTTCAGCACCCACCACCACGGACGAAGATTTATGGCCAATTCGGCACAAGCACGTAAGCGCGCGCGCCAGACGGACGCCGCCCGCGAACACAACGCCAGCCTGCGCTCGCGTTTCCGCACGGCCATCAAGGCGGTACGGAAGGCAATTGAAAACGGCGATCAGGAAGCGGCGCGCAGCCAGCTTCGCGCATCGGCGAAGACGATCGATACCATTGCCGACAAGAAAATCATCCACAAGAACGTTGCAGCGCGCTACAAGAGCCGCCTGTCTGCGGCTGTCAAAGGGATGGCCAACTAAGTCGCTGGGCACGCGCCAAAAAAAGGCGACCGCGCGGTCGCCTTTTTTGTTTATTGCGAAATTCCTACTACACCGCGCTCTGATCCGGGTCGACCGGTTCGATCTGCAGATCGTTATCCTTGGCGAAGTTGCTGAGGAACTTGAAGGCGAGCGGTTCGATATCGTGCAAACGGGCATCGACCACTACGCTGGCGTAGCCCTCGAGCGTGCACCCGGGGCGCACGTAGGGGGAGTAGGTCATACGATTGTCGGAGCCGAATGCGGACATGATGCCGCAGAGGCGATCGGCCCAGTCGCTGGGGCGGAATTTCTTGCCCTCGGACGTCAGCCCTACGATGATAAAACTCTCGGCTTTGGTTGGCATATTCCTGTGTCTTCCGCAGCCTTCCCGGCCAGGCCACCTTCCGTCGAAAACCTCGCTGTCAGGGTGTCGAATGGCAGCATCGCGAAATGCGAATGCAAAATACTAGCAGAATTCAAGGCGCTTCCAGGTGCCCGCGGGCGCCATGCAAACGGGGGCACGCTGCCGGGCCGGCGTGCAATATGTACATCAAACGGCGTTTCACTTAACATCAACGGCCTGCAGGGACACGGCGGCACGAGCCGCCGTATGTGTTTTGGGCTTTCGAAATGCAAGGTGGGGCGTGATGTCGCATGTAATGAACACCTATGGCCGGCTACCCGTGGCCTTCACTCACGGGCAGGGCGCATACATCTACGACACCGCCGGAAAGCGCTATCTGGACGCGCTGGCAGGAATCGCCGTGTCGACGCTGGGACACAACCACCCTGTGCTGGTGAGCGCCATCGCCGAGCAGGCCGGCCGCGTGCTGCACACGTCGAATCTGTATGGCATTGCGGTGCAGGAGGCGCTTGCCGATCGCCTCGCGGAGATTTCCGGCCTCGACGAAGTGTTCTTCGCCAATTCGGGCTGCGAGGCCAACGAGGCGGCGATCAAGCTGGCGCGCTTTTTCGGACACAAGCGCGGCGTCGATCAGCCTGCCATCGTGGTGATGGAGCAGGCGTTTCACGGGCGTACGCTGGCGACGCTCTCGGCGACCGGTAACCGAAAGGTGCAGGCCGGATTCGAGCCGCTGGTGTCGGGTTTCGTGCGCGCGCCCTTTGGCGATATCACGGCGCTCGAGCAGATCGCTCACAGCAACAAGAACGTGGTTGCGGTGTTCCTTGAACCCGTGCAGGGCGAAGGCGGCATTCATGTTGCGCCCCCCGAATACCTTCAGGCGGTGCGTGGTCTATGCGATGCGCGTGGCTGGCTGTTGATGCTCGACGAGGTGCAATGCGGCGTCGGGCGCACCGGCAAATGGTTTGCGCATCAATGGGCGGGCATTTCGCCTGAAGTAATGACCCTGGCCAAAGGCCTCGGATCGGGCGTGCCAATCGGCGCATGCGTCGTCGGCGGGCGCGCCGCGGGGGTTTTCGGGCCCGGCAACCACGGGTCGACCTTCGGCGGCAATCCGCTCGCCTGCACTGCGGGGTTGACCACCTTGAAAGTGCTCACTGACGATGACTTGCTGACCAATGCCGGGGCGCGTGGCGCTCAGATTTGCAACGGCATCGTCAAGGCTTTCGAGGGCAATGCTGGCGTGAAGGCAGTGCGCGGTGCCGGACTGATGATCGGCATCGAACTCGACCGCCCTTGCGGCGCATTGGTGGCAACCGCACTCGATGCCGGACTTCTCATCAATGTGACCGCTGAGCGCGTGATTCGCCTGCTGCCGCCGCTGACCCTCTCCGAAAGCGAGGCAACCGAACTGGTCGATGGACTGGTGCCGCTGATCCGCAACTTCCTCGCGAGCTGACTACAACGCAAGTGCTCGCCGACGCGCGAGCTCACAGACGCAAGAGCGTGCCATGGACGCGATAAAACATTACCTGCAGTTCAACGATTTCAGCGCCGACGAGTATGACTACCTGTTTGCCCGCACGCGCTGGATCAAGGAAAAATTCAAGCGCTACGAGCCGCATCACCCCTTGTTCGACCGCACGCTGGTGATGATCTTTGAAAAGGCGAGCACACGCACACGCCTGTCGTTCGAGGCGGGGATGCATCAGTTGGGCGGGTCGGCGATTTACCTGAACACGCGCGACTCGCAGCTTGGCCGTGGCGAGCCGGTGGAGGATGCGGGGCAGGTCATTTCGCGGATGAGCGACGTTGTGATGATTCGCACTTTCGAGCAGACGGTGGTCGAGCGTTTCGCACAAAACTCCCGCGTGCCGGTGATCAACGGGCTGACCAATGAATATCATCCGTGCCAGATCATGGCCGATATCTATACCTACATCGAACATCGCGGCGACATTCGTGGCAAGACGGTGACCTGGATCGGCGATTCGAACAATATGTGCAGCACCTGGCTGCAGGCGGCCGAAGTGCTCGGCTTCAACGTCCATGTGTCAACGCCACCGGGTTATGAAGTGGAGGCCGAACGGGCCGGGCTCGCCGGCACGGCGCACTTCGAGCAGTTTTCCGATCCCGTTGAAGCGTGCCGCGGCGCCGATCTGGTGACGACCGATGTGTGGACGTCGATGGGTTTCGAAGCGGAGAACAGCGAGCGCATGCGCGCATTTGCGGACTGGTGCGTGGATGCCGACATGATGGCGGTGGCCGCGCCCGAGGCCGTGTTCATGCATTGTCTGCCCGCGCATCGTGGCGAGGAGGTGACCGCCGAGGTCATAGACGGACCGCAATCGGTGGTCTGGGACGAAGCGGAAAACCGTCTGCACGCCCAGAAGGCGCTGCTCGAATATCTCGTCGTCGGCCGCATCGAAAGCTGACCCGGCGCGCGGGGCGATTGAGGCCGCGCGATCGGCCGCCATGGGTTGGTCAGTGCGTTTTCGTCAAAAGCGTTTAATGTCAGGAAGAACTATGAGCGACGTCAAAAAAGTAGTGCTTGCGTACTCGGGCGGACTGGATACGTCCGTGATCCTCAAGTGGTTGCAGGACACCTACCAGTGCGAGGTGGTCACCTTTACCGCCGATCTGGGGCAGGGCGAGGAACTCGCGCCGGCACGCGACAAGGCGCTGAAGTTCGGCATCAAGCCGGAGAACATCTTCATCGACGATCTGCGCGAGGAGTTCGTGCGCGACTTCGTTTTTCCGATGTTCCGCGCCAATACGGTTTATGAAGGCGAATACCTGCTCGGCACGTCGATCGCGCGCCCGCTGATCGCCAAACGGCAAATCGAGATTGCGCGCGAAACCGGCGCCGATGCGGTGTCGCACGGAGCGACCGGCAAGGGCAACGACCAAGTACGTTTCGAACTCGGTTATTACGCGCTGATGCCCAACGTCAAGGTGATCGCGCCGTGGCGTGAATGGGATCTGCTGTCGCGCGAGAAGTTGCTCGGCTATGCCGAGCAGGCGGGCATTGCCATCGAAATGAAGCATCGTGAGGGTGGCGCGCCGTACTCGATGGACGCCAATCTGTTGCACATCTCATACGAAGGCCGACACCTCGAGAGCCCCTCGGCGGAGGCGGAAGAATCGATGTGGCGTTGGACGGTGTCGCCCGAGGCGGCGCCGGACCAAGCCGAGTATCTGGATCTCGAATTCGAGAAGGGCGATCTCGTCGCCATCGATGGCAAGCGCATGGCGGTGCATGCACTGTTGGCCAGGCTCAATGAAATCGGTGGCAAACACGGTGTTGGCCGGCTCGATCTGGTCGAGAACCGCTATGTCGGCATGAAGAGTCGCGGCGTCTACGAGACGCCCGGCGGCACCATCCTGCTCGCCGCCCATCGCGGCATCGAGAGCATCACCCTCGATCGCGGGGCGGCGCCTCTCAA
>CBDULG010000095.1:0-10324 GCA_965367985.1 uncultured Rhodocyclaceae bacterium | reverse complement strand
ACACGCGACCAATGGATTAAAAGTCCACTGCTCTACCAACTGAGCTAACGACCCGTAAGGAGGGGCGAATTATAGAAATCGATCCCAGGGGTGTCAAGCAAGCGCACGGCTAGCCTTCGAGGCCTTCGACATACCGCGTCGGATCGTCGATGCCGGCATCGCGAAAGCCCGCGCGGCGCAGTTGGCAGGCTTCACAGCGGCCGCAGGCGCGGCCGGCGTCGTCGGCCTGATAGCAGGTGACGGTTTCGCTGTAGTCGACGCCCAGTTCGGTGCCGCGCTGGATGATCTGCGCCTTGCTCCATTCGATCAGCGGCGCATGGATACTCAGGTGCTGTCCTTCGACGCCGCGCCGGGTAGCGAGGTTGGCGAGTTTCTCGAACGCCTGGATGAAGGCCGGCCGGCAGTCCGGGTAGCCCGAGTAGTCGACCGCATTGACGCCGACAAAGATCGCCTGGGCGTCGAGCACCTCGGCCCAAGCGAGGGCGAGCGAGAGCATGACGGTGTTGCGCGCCGGGACATAGGTCACCGGTATGGTCGCGTCAACGGTGGATTGCGTGTCGATCGGCACGTCGATCGACGGGTCGGTCAGCGCAGAGCCGCCAAACTGCCCGAGTCCGACGCGCGCGAGCCGGTGCTCGACCGCGCCGAGCGCAGCGGCGACACGGCGTGAGGCGCTCAGTTCGGCGGCGTGGCGCTGACCGTAGGCGACCGACAGGGCGTAGGCGTCGAAACCCGTGTCGCGGGCGATCGCCAGGCAGGTGGCGGAATCGAGACCGCCGGAAAGCAGAACAACGGCGCGTGGCGCCGGCGGGGTCGAGTTGGAGGGCGTGGAATCGATCATCAGCTTGTGAGGGGGAATACAGTGTCGGGTTCAGCGGCCGCGGGCGTCGGCCCACAGAATCTTGTGTAGCTGCATCTGGAAGCGCACCGGCAGCCGGTCGCGCACAATCCATTCGGCCAGCGTTGCCGGGTCGAGGGCGCCTTCGACCGGCGAAAATAGCACCGGGCATCGCTCGGCGAGGTGGTAGGTGTCCAACTGGGCACGCGCCCAGTCGTAGTCCGCGGCGTCGGCGAGCACGATCTTGAGTTCGTCACGCGCGCCGAGCTGATCGAGGTTGGACCAGAGGTTCTTTTCGACCTCGCCCGAACCCGGCGCTTTGAGGTCGACGATGCGGCTCACCCGCGGATCGACCTCGCCGATATCGAGCGCGCCGCTGGTCTCCAGCGACACGTCGTAGCCGGCATCGCACAGCGCGCTGAGCAAGGGCAGACAAGCTTTTTGCGCGAGCGGCTCGCCGCCGGTCACGCATACCTGATGCAGGCCGTGCCGGGCGACCTCGTCAAGCAGGTCGTCGAGACTGCGCGTAGTGCCGCCGTGAAACGCGTATTCGGTGTCACACCACACGCAGCGCAGCGGGCAGCCGGTGAGGCGCACGAACACCGTGGGCAGGCCGCTGCGCGAGGCTTCGCCCTGCACCGAGGCGAACACCTCGGTCACCCGCAACCGGGTGGCGGTGCGCGACTCGAGCATCGATCGATCAGCCGCCGAGGCGTTGCTGCGCCGATTTTGCGGCGGCGCTGTCCGGATACTGCTTGATCAGCGCGGCCAGCGTCTTGCGTTCGCGCGCGCGCTCGCCGAGCGCGCGCTGGCAGTTGGCGACGCCGAGCATGGCGTCGGGGGCGCGTGCATCGTCTGGCCACTCGTTGACGACGGTGTTGAAATGCTGCGAGGCGCGTGCGATGTCCTTGGCCTGCAAGGCCGCGCTGCCGGCCCAGAAATGTGCGCTGGGCAGGAAGCTGCTCGTCGGATAGGTCGAGATGAAGGCGTCGAAGGCGTTCGCTGCATCGGCATGCTTGCTTTGCTTGAGCAGGTTGAGCGCGCTTTCATAATCGGCCGACTCGGCCGCCGGATCGGACGGGCCGGTGGCAGTGCCGCCGCCTTCGAGGGCGCGCAGGCGCGTGTCGAGATCGACGTAGAAGTCTTTCTGGCGCTTCTTGACCGCTTCCATGTCGTAGGTCAGCAGTTCGACATCACCGCGCAGTTTGGCGACCTCCGCCTTGAGCGCCTCGAGCTGGTTGGCCACGCCGATCTGCGCGCGTGAGCCGGCCTCGAGCGCCTGCAGGCGCGCGCTGTAGTCGTCGCGCATGCGGATGATCTCCTTGCGCGCCTCGGCGTCGTCGAACAAACCCGCGTGCGCGGGCAGCGTGACTGCGAGCGCAAGCAGGAGGGTCCAGGGCGTGCGTCGGTTCATCAGAATTCACCTGTGTACAGCATGTCGCCACGGCGATTCTGCGCGTAGCATTCTTCGTCGCGCTCCGTGCAACGCGGCTTCTCTTCGCCCAGGCTGACCGATTCGATCTGCGCGTCGGTGGCGCCGAGCAGGCGCAGCGCCTTCTTCACCGCGTCGGCACGCTTCTGGCCCAAAGCGAGATTGTATTCGCGGCTGCCGCGCTCGTCGGCATTGCCCTGCACCAGCATTTGCATCTCGGGGTTCGCGACCAGGAAGCGGGCGTGCGCCTCGATCAGCGGCATGAATTCGCCGAGCACGGTGAAGCTGTCGTAATCGAAGAAGATGCTGCGCTGGGAAAGGACGTTGTTCGGGTCGCGCAGTGCTTCGATGCCGCTACCGCCCATCTGGTCGGGGGTGACGGTGGGGATGGTGCCGACGCCGGAGCGATCTTCGACGTCGGCACCCTGGCTTTCGGTCATCGGTGTGCTGGAACACCCGGCGAGCAGGGCGAGGGCGAACAATGAGGCAATCAGGGAAGTGCGCATGTGAGGCTCCTGGGTGTGAAGGTAACGACGTGGGGTCGGGGTGGATCAACGGGGCAGCGGACCCCAAGCGGGTTCGCGCACATCGGCGGCCTGCACCGACAGACGCTGCTTGATGCGGCCGTCGGACGACACAGCGGCGAGCACACCGCGCCCGCCGACTTCGGTGGCGTAAAGAATCATGCGGCTGTTGGGGGCGAAACTCGGTGACTCGTCGCGGCCGGTGTCGGTCAGCGTGGCGAACTGCCGTGTCGCCAGGTCCATGATGGTCACCTGGAAGCCGTTGTCGGTGCGCGAAATGTACGTCATCGTCAGGCCGTCGGGCGACGGCCGCGGCGTCACGTTGTAGCTGCCCTCGAAGGTGACCCGTTCAGGGCGTCCGCCGCTCGCCGCGATGCGGTAGATTTGGGGGCTGCCGCCGCGATCGGAGGTGAAATAGATCCATTGCCCGTCGTGGCTGTAGGCCGGCTCGGTGTCGATACTCGACGACGAGGCCAGCCGCTGCACGCCCGAACCGTCGGCGCTCACGGTGTACATTTGCGACAGGCCGTCCTTGGTCAGCACCACTGCGAGGCGGCTGCCGTTCGGCGACCAGGCCGGCGCAGAGTTCGACCCCTTGAAGTTGGCGACTACCGATCGCAGCCCGGTGGCCAGCGTGTGGGCGTAGACGACGGGCTTCTTCGCTTCGAACGACACATAGGCCAGCTTGCTGCCGTCGGGCGACCAGGCCGGCGAGATGATCGGTTCGTTGGAGGCAAGCGCGGTCTGCGGATTGGCGCCGTCCGAATCGGCGATCTGCAGACTGTACTGGCGGCCGGACTTTACGACGTAGGCGATCTTGGTCGAGAACACGCCTTTAAGACCGGTTATTTTCTCGTAGATGATGTCGGCGATACGGTGCCCGGTGGCGCGGTTCTGTGCCGGCGACATCTGTAGCGTGACCGCGTCGAGCTGGGTTTCCTGCCGCGTATCGTACAAGCGCATGCGCACTTCGAAGCGGCCGCCCTCGGCGGGCAGCACACGGCCGACCGCGACCGCATCGGCGCCGCTGGCGCGCAACGCGGCGAAGTCGGGCACGCTGGCCTCGGCCAGCGGGGCGGGACCAAGCTCAACCAGATCGAACAGTCCGCTGCGCTGCAGGTCGGCACGTACCACCTCGGTGATGCCGTTGGGCAGCTGCGTTTCACCCTCCATCGCGGAGATCGCCACCGGGAACCGGTTGGCGCCTGCGCCGGTGATCTCGATGGACAGTTGCGCAAGTGCCGGGAGCGCACTAAACGCCCACAGTGCAACGACAAAAAAGCGAATCAAATCAGTCAGTTTCATCATGTTCCAGTTTTTGCCGGATTATACCGGAGCCATTTCAGGGGTCGAGGGGGCGAAAGGTGAATTCCAGTGTACGTGTAAACAGCGAGCGGTCGCTTGGCAGTGGCAGCGGGCTGGATTTGTCGATTGCGCGTTTGATCGCAGCGTCCAGGGCCGGGATGCCAGTGCCGCGTTTGAGTCGCACGTCGAGCACTTCGCCGCTGGGCAGCTGATCGACCAGAAAGACTGCCTCTGGGTTGCCGCTAATCCCGGGCGGCAGCACGATGTTGCCTCGCACCTTGCGCCGGATCTGATTGATGTAGGTGTCGAGCGCCAGACTGCGTGCTGCCGAGCGGCTCTCCTCGCGCAGCAGCTCGGCTTCACGCGTGCGCTGCTGCTCCATGGCGAGCAACTGATCAAGACGCCGCTGCTCTTGTGCTTGCGAGGGATCAGGCTTCGGCTTCGGCTTCGGCTTCGGTTCGGGCTTGGGTTCGGGCTTCGGTTCGGGCTTCTTCTCGGGCTTGGGCTCGGGTTTCTTCTCCGGTTTTGGCTCGGGCTTGGGCTCGGGTTTCTTCTCCGGCGTCTTGATCTCGGGTTCTTTTGGCTTTGGCTCGGGCTCCGGCTCAGGTTTGGGTTCCGGCTTTGGCTCAGGCGAGGGTTCCGGCTTGGGTTCCGGCTTCGGCTCAGGTTTGGGTTCCGGCTTTGGCTCAGGCTTGGGTTCCGGTTTCGGTTCGGGCTTGGGTTCCGGTTTAGGTTCGGGCTTGGGTTCCAGTGGTGGCGCCGGCTGCGGCGCTTGCTGGACGACCTCCTGCGCCGGAACGAGCGCGACCTCGACCGCGCCGGGCGGTTCGCTCTGCCAGCTCACGCCGAAGAAGAGGAAGGCGAGCAGGGCCAGATGCACCAGCACCGCAAGGACGATGGAGGCGACTTTGCCCGGATCGCGACGGCCCGTCGTCTCGATCACTGCGCGCTACCCGCCGCGTCGCTGCCGCGCTGCACCAGCAGGCCGATTTTCTCGATGCCGGCCACTTGGAGCGCATCCATCACCTTGAGTACTTCTTCGTAGCGTGCTTCCTTGTCACCGGCAATCAATACGGAGCGCGGTGGCGTGCTCTGCTGCGCCTGCACGAGCTGGGCGACCAGCGCGTCGAGCGCCATCGGTGTGGGGTCGGCCGCGCCGTCCCGCAGCGCAACCGTGCCGTCCGCGCTGACCACCACCTGCACAGGCTCGGCGGGTGTTTCGGCCGCCTTGCCGATGCTCGGCAGCTCGACCGTGCCGGTCTGGATCATCGGCGCGGTGACCATGAAAATGACGAGCAGCACGAGCATCACGTCGATATAGGGGACGACGTTGATCTGGTTCATGAGGCGGCGCTGGCGCATGACGGGCTCCCGCGGCGGTCAGCGCAGGTGGCGCTGCAGAATGTTTGAGAATTCTTCCATGAAACTCTCGAGGCGGATCGATACGCGGTCGATGTCATGGGCAAAACGGTTGTAGGCGACCACCGCCGGAATCGCCGCAAACAGGCCGATGGCCGTGGCGACGAGCGCTTCGGCAATGCCCGGCGCGACGTGCGCGAGGGTGGCGGAGGAGACGTTCGACAGCCCGCGAAAGGCGTTCATGATGCCCCACACGGTGCCGAACAGGCCGACATAGGGCGACACTGAACCGACCGAGGCGAGAAAGGCGAGGTGCGCTTCGAGTTCATCGACTTCGCGCTGGTAGGTGGCGCGCATGGCGCGTCGCGCGCCATCCACCACGGTGATGTGGTCGGCGTTCTTGGCGCGCAGTTTGGAGAATTCCCGATAGCCCGATTCGAAGATGCGCTCCATCGGCCCGCTGGTGTGGCGTCCGTTGGTGGCGTTCTGATAAAGGCTGTTCAGATCGCCGCCGCTCCAGAACACGCGCTCGAAGCTCAGCGTCTTGCGCCGCGCGCTGCCGATCGAGAACCACTTGCGGAAGATCCAGTACCAGGACATGAAGGAGACGACGGCGAGCAGCGCCATCACCATCTTGACCAGCAGGCTGGCTTCCGCAATGAGGGAGAGAATTGACAGGTCTTGAGTGATCGGCATGGTCAGGCCAGAGGGGAGAGGGCGCCGCGCAGCGGGGCGGGGACGGGAACCGGCCGGCTGCGGCGCAGGTCGACACAGGCCACAGTGACACGTGCCGAGAACAACAGCTCGGCCTCGCGTGTGACATGTTGTAAGAAAATGAGGCTTGCGCGTCGCACGGTGTCGATCCGGGTGGTGATGGTCAGCGCGTCGTCGAGGCGGGCAGGTTTGAGGTAATCGCCCTGCACGCTGCGCACGACGAAAGCAAGGCCGCTGTCGTTCATCAAGGCCTGCTGATCGATGCCGAGCGTGCGCAGCCATTCGGTGCGCGCGCGCTCGCAAAAGCGCCAATAGTTGGCGTAGTAAACGACGCCGCCGGCATCGGTGTCTTCGTAGTAAACACGAATCGGAAAACGTTGGGGTTGAGGGGACGTTGGCCGCGCTGCCGCGGTATCGTGATGCATCGCGCTATTCTAGCCCGAAGGCTTGAGCATGACAGGCACGCGTGGCAGCAATTGCTTAACAAATCCTCTCGCGAGGCGGTGGCGAAATCGGCGAGTGCAACACTGCGCAAGGCGCATCGCGCAATGCACCGGTTGGCTCGACGCGGCATGGTGTCACGGCGCCGGGGCACGCCACCATGGCCGCCGCGGCCGAATCTACTGCGCCGCCCTCAAGTCGGCACGGGAGTATGACGAAATTGCATCATGCTAAAGTCTATTGCATCACCCATGAGCGTGCGCTGCCCGGCGCGCGCCGAAGGGCCTTACGGGGGATTTCGATTTGGCTGACTCTGGCCGAAAATCGAGTGGCACGCGCGGCGGTTCCGGCGGGAAGTCGCCCGAGTTGTCGACGCTGGATTTCGGCGGCGCGGCGGGCGACGCGGCGCGCGCGCTGGCTCAGTGCGCGGACAAGATGGAAGTGCGCGAGAGCGGTGATGCCCTGTCCTCGGTGGCCGAAGAGGCAGCCGTGCTCTATGCCAGCGGACAGAACGAAACGGCCGCCCAGGTATTGAGCGAATTCGTCGCCACGCAGCCGGCCGGAGAGGGCGAGTTCATCTGGCAGATGTTGCTCGACCTCTACAAACTCAGCGGCGAGCGGGCAAAGTTTGACGAATGCGGGCTCTCTTACGCGCGCAGTTTCGAAAAATCGCCGCCGCCTTGGGATGGCGACGACGCCCCGGCGAGCGGCAGCCGCGCGTCCACGCCCTCGGTGGCGATGGGCGTGGCGCTCACCGAACAGGTCGGCCGTCAGCTCGACAAGGTGCGCGAAACAGCGCTCAAGGGCGGCGCGGTGCGCATCGATCTGACACGTCTGCGCTCGGCCGACGAGGCCGGCTGCCGCCTGCTGCGCGACATGATGACCACCCTGCGGCGCGCATCGGCGACGGTGCGTCTATCGGGCACCAAGACACTCGCCAACATGCTGGCCGGCCAGGTCAAGGCGGGGCGGCGCGAAAATCAGCACATGTGGCTTTTGCTGCTCGACATGCTGCAATACACCGACGACATCGAGCGCTTCGAGGAAATTGCGGTCGATTATGCGGTGACCTTCGAAGAGTCGCCGCCGTCGTGGGAACCGCAGGCAATGACCGAATTGGTCGCCACGACCTCGGACCTGAACTCGATCGCACCGCCGCCCCAACGCGGTTTCGCGCTGGAAGGCGAACTGCTCGGCGCGAGTGCCGAGCCGGTCCGCCGGCTTGCCGCATTTGCCTCGGAGCGTTCGAGCGTGGAAGTCGATTGTGCGCGGCTCAAGCGCATCGATTTCGTCTGCGCCGGTGTGCTCTTCAATGTGCTTGCCATGCTTCAGGCCCAAGGAAAGCTGGTGGTGCTCGAAAACGTCAATGCGATGGTCGTCGCGCTGCTGCGCGTGATGGGCGTCGATCAGGTTGCACAGTTGCAATTGCGGCAATAGTCCCAAGCTAGAAGCCTGTAGGACTTGAGGCGGATCTGCTGCGCGGGTGGGAGAGCGGTCCATACCCGGCCGCTTTTTCGTTACATAGCACACGGACGCGCCTCAAAACGGACTGAATCGGCCCTCGCTCGCCCGCGCGGTTCGCGACGATCGCTCAAGTCCGACAGGCTCCTGCACGCAATCAGCGCGTCCGGTGCGTCGGCGGCAATGCGCCGACCGGGTGCCGAGACGCGCTAAACTCCATGAGCCGTTGCGTTTGCACGCGACGCGGCATATGACGGCAATGGATGACAGGGCGGCTGTCCTGCAGGCGTCTTTTTCGTTTCGCGGCGCCCGTGGCGCCCTCAACCGGCCTGAATCAGGCCATCTTGGATCCGGCATGGAACAGTATCACGGCACTACCATCCTTTCGGTACGGCGCGGCAAGCGCGTAGCGCTGGGCGGCGACGGTCAGGTCACGCTCGGCAATATCGTCATCAAGGGCTCGGCGCGCAAGGTGCGGCGCATCTATCAGGAGCGCATTCTGGCGGGCTTCGCGGGCGGCACGGCCGATGCCTTCACGCTTTTCGAGCGCTTCGAGAGCAAGCTGGAAAAGCACCAAGGCAATCTGCTGCGCAGCGCCGTCGAACTGGCCAAGGACTGGCGCACCGACCGCATGCTGCGCCGCCTCGAAGCGATGCTCGCGGTGGCCGACGAAGACAACTCGCTGGTCATCACCGGCAATGGCGATGTGCTCGAACCCGAGCATGGCATCGTCGCCATCGGCAGCGGCGGCGCTTTCGCCCAGTCGGCGGCGCGCGCACTGCTCGAAAACACCGAGTTGCCGCCCGAAGAGATCGTCGCCAAATCGCTGGCCATCGCTGGCGAGCTGTGCATCTACACAAACCAGCATCACACCATCGAAATTCTCGGCTGAACAACCATGACGCAAATGACTCCGCCGGAGATCGTCTCCGAGCTTGAAAAGAACATCGTCGGCCAGGGCCGCGCCAAGCGCGCCGTGGCCATTGCGCTGCGTAATCGCTGGCGCCGTGCGCAGGTGGATGAACCGCTGCGCAGCGAAATTACCCCCAAGAACATCCTCATGATCGGCCCGACCGGCGTGGGCAAGACCGAGATCGCGCGTCGTCTGGCGCGCCTTGCAAACGCCCCGTTCATCAAGATCGAGGCGACCAAGTTCACCGAAGTGGGCTATGTTGGCCGCGATGTCGATACGATCATCCGCGATCTGGTGGAGATCGCGGTCAAGGACGGGCGCGAACGTGCGATGAAAGCGGTGCGCGACCGCGCGCTCGACGCCGCCGAAGATCGCGTGCTCGACGTGTTGTTGCCGCCTGCCCGTTCGGTGGCGTCCGGTGACGAGCCGCCGGCGCCGGACAACACCACGCGGCAGAAATTTCGCAAGAAACTGCGCGAGGGTGAACTCGACGACAAGGAGATCGAGGTCGAGGTGTCGATGGCCGGCATGAGCGCCGAAATTTTCGCCCCGCCGGGCATGGAGGAGCTCACCAATCAACTGCAGGGCATGTTCCAGAATCTGGGCGGCGCGAAGAAGAAATCGCGCAAGCTGCCGATCAAGGACGCGCTCAAATTGCTTGCCGATGAGGAAGCGGCACGCATGATCAACGACGAAGAGGTCAAGGCCGCCGCGGTGCAGAGCGTCGAGCAGAACGGCATCGTCTTCCTCGACGAGATGGACAAGATCGCCTCGCGCTCCGAAGGGCAGGGTGTCGACGTGTCACGCCAGGGCGTGCAGCGCGATCTGCTGCCGCTGGTCGAAGGCACGACGGTGAGCACCAAGTACGGCATGATCAACACCGATCACATCCTGTTCATCGCCAGCGGGGCGTTTCACCTCGCCAAACCAAGTGATCTCATACCCGAGCTGCAGGGCCGTTTTCCGATTCGCGTCGAACTCGACTCGCTGTCAGTGGACGACTTCGAACGCATACTCACCAGCACCGACGCCTGCCTGACGCGTCAGTACGAGGCGTTGATGGCGACCGAAGGCGTCAGCCTCGATTTTCGCGGCGAGGGCATCCGGCGGCTCGCCGAGATTGCCTTCCAGGTGAACGAGACGACCGAAAACATCGGCGCGCGACGTCTGTACACGGTGATGGAAAAGCTGCTCGAAGAAGTGTCGTTCGATGCCAGCCGGGTGGGCCTCGATACACTGGTGATCGATGCTGCCTATGTCGACCAGAAACTCGAAACGGTGGCGGAGAGCGAGGATCTGGCGCGCTACGTGCTCTAGCAGCGTCGCTTGATATCACC
>CBDULG010000094.1:0-10378 GCA_965367985.1 uncultured Rhodocyclaceae bacterium | reverse complement strand
CGATCAACAGGTGACGCAGTAGCCGGTCGATCTGCCACGGCGGGATGTTTTGCGTCGACTCCGGCAATTGGGCGAAGGCCAGTTCCAATTCATACAGGCTGTCGTTACGCGCTTCATCCACGCGTGGCGCCTGGCTGCTGGGGCCGATGAACAGCCCCGAAAAGAGAAAGGACAGGCTGGGGTGGTTGTGCCAGTAGGCAATCAGGCTGGTGAGCAGATCGGGGCGGCGCAAGAATGGCGAATCGGCCGGTGTGGCGCCGCCGAGCACGAAGTGATTGCCGCCGCCAGTGCCGATGTGACGGCCATCGACCATGAACTTTTCGGTGCTCAGCCGGCTCAGGCGCGCCTCTTCGTAAAGATGCGTGGTGCGTTCGACCAGATCGCTCCACGAGGCCGCGGGGTGCACATTGACCTCGATCACGCCGGGGTCGGGGGTGACGCGGAAGTTGGCAATGTGCGGCGAGTGCGGCGGTTCGTAGCCTTCGAGAATCACCGGCTGATCAATCGCTTGGGCGGCGGCTTCGACCGCTGCAACCAGTTCGAGATATTCCTCCGGCGTATGCGTCGGTGGCATGAAGACGTACAACCGACCGTCGCGCGGTTCGGCGCACATCGCCAGCCGGGGTATCCAGTCGGCGGATTCGCCTTTGGCGGGCGCGCGATCCTCGGTCATTGTCGCCGCGCCGGTGCTCCTTGCGGCAGCCCGTCCTCTGACGGGGGTTGTCGTCAGCGGGCTTTGCAATTCGACATGCGAACGCAGCGGGACGACATGCTGCGTCGGATCAACCGGCAGCACATGCGGGAAGTCGCTGTCCTTTACCCACGGCTGGGAATCGAGCGGCAAGCGGTAGCCCATCGCCGAATCGCCCGGCACGAGGAAGCAGCGGTCGTTGCGCAAATGCCACTTGCCGGTACGCCAGCGGCCCGCGCCGCCTTTTTCGATCGGCAGCACGTGGCCCACCACGGCGTCGAGGCCCTGATTGAAGACGTGCTCGAGACGCGCACGCTCCAGCGGATCGCGTAGTTTGGCGTCGGTCGGATCGACGTTGGACGGCAGGCGATTCTCGCGCCACATGTAATAGAAGGCGTCTTCGGCCGCCGCAAAAACGCCGCCGGTATCGACGCCGAGGTGTTCGGCCACTTTCTTGAGAAAGGCTGCCGAGGTGGCGTCGGTGGCGCCGTAATCCTTTGTCTCGTCGCCAATCAGCGCCGGGTTTGCCCAGATCGGCTGGCCGTCGCGTCGCCAGAAACAGTTGAGGCTCCAGCGCGGAAGTTGCTCACCGGGATACCACTTGCCCTGACCAAAATGGACCAGGCCGTTCGGGGCGTATTTTTCGCGCATGCGATGGAACAGTTCGGCCGAGCGCAGGCGCTTGGTGGGGCCGAGCGCGGCGGTGTTCCACTCGTCGCCGTCCGGATCGTCGATCGACACGAAGGTCGGTTCGCCGCCCATGGTGAGGCGCACGTCCTGCTCGACGAGCTCGTCGTCGATCTGGTGGCCGAGTGCCTCGATCGCCGACCACTGCGTTTCGGTGTAGGGCTTGGTGACCCGCGGCGCTTCGAGCACGCGGGTGATCGACATGGTATGGGCAAATTCGACTTCGCTCTCGTCCACCGCGCCGGTGATCGGCGCAGCGGAGGCGGGCTCCGGTGTGCATGACAGGGGGATGTGGCCCTCACCCACGAACAGGCCGGAGGTGGGATCGAGCCCGACCCAGCCAGCACCCGGCAGGTACACTTCGCACCATGCGTGCAGATCTGTGAAATCGCTTTCGGCGCCGCTCGGGCCATCAAGACTCTTGACGTCGGGCGTGAGTTGGATGAGGTAGCCCGAAACGAAGCGCGCGGCCATGCCGAGGTGGCGAAACAACTGCACCAGCAGCCAGGTGGAATCGCGGCACGAACCACTGCGCAAGCTGAGCGTCTCTTCCGGCGTTTGTACGCCCGGCTCGAGGCGCACGGTATAGGCAAGCTCCTGCTGAATGCGGGTGTTCAGCGCGACCAGGAAATCGATCGTGCGCACCGGCGTGAGGTCGATCGACTTGAGGAATTCGGCAAACAGCGGCGCGCTTCCGTCGAGCAATGGAAGGCAGTACAGATAGGGCGTCAGTTCATGGCGCTGCCATGACTCGTAGGTGAACGGAATTTTCTCGGCATGGGGTTCGAGAAAGAAATCGAACGGATTGATGACCGACATTTCGGCGACCAGGTCGACCTCGACGCGGAAGATTCGTGTCTTTTCTTCGAACACCAGCCGCGCCAGCCAGTTTGCCTGCGGGTCCTGCTGCCAGTTGATAAAGTGATCCCCGGGCGACACCTTGAGGCTATAGGCACGAATCGGCGTGCGGGTGTGCGGGCAGGGCCGCAAGCGGATGATCTGCGGGCCCAGTTTCACTGGGCGATCGTACTGGTATTCGGTGACGTGATTCAGGGCAACATGGATCGACACGGATGGGCTCCGGTGGGTGGTCGGCGGTCAGTGACCGCGGGGTGAGGCGGGCGTGCGTCGCGCCGCGCTTAGTGTGCTTCCAGCTTCTCTCGCTCGGTCACCAGGAAATCGCGGCTGATGCCATTGCCGATGTCTTCGATGCGCAGCATGAAGTCGGTGAGGAACTCGTGCAGGCCGCGGGACATGATGTCCTGGATGCGCGTGTAGCGCAGTTCGCTGTAGAGCTGTCCAGCGCGCCGTTGGGTTTCGCGCGAATAATCGTTGGCCACCAGCTCCAGGCTGCGCAGCGCGCCGCGCAGGCAGAACAGCAGCGAACGCGGCATTTCCGGATGCAGCGTAAGCAGGGCAGCCACGCGCCGCGGCGCAATGCCGGTGCGGTAGGTCTTGCGATACACCTCGAACGCCGAGACGGCGCGCAACAGTGCACCCCACTGATAGAAGTCGGTGGTGGCTTCTTCGCCCTGGGGTACGAGCACATGGTATTTCACGTCGAGCAGGCGAGCGGTGCTGTCGGCGCGCTCGAGCACCGTGCCGAGGCGGATGAACTGGTAGGCCTCGTCCTGCAACATGGTGCCAAGGGTTGCCCCGCGGATCAGCGAGGTGCGCAACTTGACCCACTCGAAGAATTCGCCCGGCCCGTAAACCATCATCGGGTCAAAGCCCTGTGTTTCAAGTTCGATCCAGGTCGCGTTGAGCGTTTCCCACATGTCGGCCGTGATCGTGCCGCGCACCGCGTGGGCATTCTCGCGGCCAGCCTTGAGGTTGCTGTAGATCGACGACGGGTTGTCGCCGTCGCTGATCATGAAGCGCAGCACATTGGCGGCGCTGGTCTCGGTGTACTTCTCGAAGAACGGCTCTTCGAGGCTGTTCAGCACGATGATGGCATGCCAGTTCTGGTTCGCCGCATCGAGCGATTGCGGCACCATCGAATTCTGCCAGGTGACATCCAGCAGGCGGGCGAGATTTTCCGCGCGTTCGATGTAACGCGCCATCCAGTACAGGTGATCTGCGGTGCGGCTCAGCATGTCGATGCCCTCATTCTTCGTTCGTCTGCGTCTGGCTTTGCGTCTGCGTCTGGGTCTGCTGCGACTGGGTCTGGGACTGCGCAGAGTCGGCAGCGGAGACGGGTTCTTCCAGGACCCAGGTGTCCTTGGTGCCTCCGCCTTGTGACGAGTTCACCACCAGCGAGCCTTCACGCAGCGCGACGCGCGTCAGCCCGCCAGGCACCATGCGAACCTCCTCGCCGGACAAGACGAAGGGGCGAAGATCGATATGGCGCGGCGCAATGCCGCTGGCGACGAAGGTGGGGCAGTTCGACAGCGCCAGTGTCGGCTGACCGATGTAGCCATCCGGGTTGGCGATCAGCTGCTCGCGGAACTTGCCGATCTCCTCCTTGGTGGCCGCCGGACCGACCAGCATGCCGTAGCCGCCGGCGCCGTGCACCTCCTTCACCACCAGGTCGGCGAGGTTGTCGAGCACGTAGGACAATTCCTTCGGCTTGCGGCACATGTAGGTGGGCACGTTATTGAGGATCGGTTCCTCGCCCAGATAGAAGCGGATCATCTCCGGCACATAGGGGTAGATCGACTTGTCGTCGGCCACGCCGGTGCCGATCGCATTGGCGAGTGTGACCCGTCCGGCCTTGTACGCTGACAACAGTCCCGGTACGCCGAGCATGGAGTCCTTGCGGAAGGCGAGCGGATCGAGGAAGTCGTCGTCGACCCGGCGGTAGATCACGTCGACGCGTTCATGACCGCGTGTGGTCTGCATCCACACGGTCTCGTCACGCACGAACAGGTCGCGCCCTTCGACCAGTTCCACGCCCATCTGCTGGGCCAGATAGGTGTGTTCGAAATACGCGCTGTTGAAGGCGCCCGGCGTCAGCACCACGACGGTCGGCTCCTCGACCCCCTCGGGCGCCGCGGTGCGCAGGCTGTCGAGCAACAGATCGGGGTAGTGAAGCACCGGCGCCACTTTTTGCCGCGAGAACAGTTCGGGAAACAACCGCATCATCATCTTGCGGTCTTCGATCATGTACGAGACGCCCGAGGGCACGCGCAGGTTGTCTTCGAGCACGTAGAATTCGCCCTCGCCGGCGCGCACGATGTCGACGCCCGCGATATGAGCGTAGACGTTCCCCGGCACATCGACGCCACGCATTTCCGGCCGGAACTGCTTGTTGTTCAGCACTTGTTCCCTGGGAATGTGGCCCGCGGCGAGAATTTCCTGGTCGTGATAGATGTCCTGCAAGAACGCGTTGAGGGCCTTGACGCGCTGCTTCAAGCCGGCCGACATGCCACTCCATTCCTCGGCCGGGATGATGCGCGGCACGATGTCGAAGGGAATCAGGCGCTCCTTACCGGAGTCCTCACCATACACGGCAAAGGTGATACCGACCCGGTGAAAGGCAAGGTCCGCCTCGGCGCGCTTGCGCGCAAGCCGCTCCGGGGAGGTTTCGTCGAGCCACTTGGCGTACTCCCTGTAGTGCGGGCGCACGCTTCCGTCCGGCGCATTCATTTCATTGTAGTAAGCGACCATAAATTTCCCGTTCAGCTTGCTTCTGGTTGGAGCCTGATACGCGGCTTTACAGAACACTTATAGCCGGTAAACGATTGAAAAGCACCGCCTTTTCCATTGCGCGGTGCCGCAAATTGGCAACTTTCGAAGGTCTCGGCAATCGATACGCGCAGGGCATTTCGAGTGCCTGGTCAATGCCCACACCGCGGACCGCGCATGACGCCAAGCATTTGTTTGTAATGGCGCTTCGCGCGTGCGGGCGCGCACGGCGCGGAACCCGACACGGCGACACCGCCAGCCGCGTGTTGCGGCGCACGATCACGAGCTTAGGCGTTCGGCGTGTGCACCGATATACGCACTTTGGCGTAATCGCGGCGCTTGACAGGCGTGCGTCCACGTGCTGTGCGATCACCTGGCACTGGGGGTCGGCTTGTTGGGGTCGCAACAAGAATGGCGGTGAGGCGAGAACCCGGAGTGCCCGGCGCTGGACGCATGCCCACAATGCAGGAGCGCTGTCCCCAACACGGAGAGATGGGGGCGCCGGGACGCCCCGTCCTGTTAAAAAATGAGTCGGTTGCCGTCCCGGCGGCTTCACGGCAGTGCCCATCGGGCGCCGTCGCTCAACTACCGAACTGGCCCTTGTTGATCTTGTCCTTCAGCCGTTTCAGGTCCCTGGCCACTATGCGATCGACTGCCGCCTCGGTCGCCTTCTCGCCCGCCTCTTTGAGCGTGCGGCGTGCCGCCGCGCGCAGCTTCTGCTCGGCCTTGTCCCGAAGTTTCAGAATTGCCGTCTCAATGTTGACGCCGGTGGCGGCATTGGCTGTCTTGCGCTTGGCTGCGAGTTTTTTACCGACATCGTCGACGCGATCAAAAATCTCGTCCGCGGCGTCGCGATAGAGCTTGCCGCCGACTGACCCGAACAGCCTGCTCATTATGGGTTTGAGGTATCGGCCAAGCGCGGCGGCACCGAGGCCGGATACCACACCGATCAGCAGGCCGAGAAGGACATCGGGGTCGGTGAGGATGTCGGTCGCCGAGAGCCCGGCCTGGCGTTTCTCCATGATCAGCTTGGGCACATTGACATCGCCCGTGATGAGGCGATAGGCAAGCAGCACGAGCAACACGTCTTGCGGCATCGACAGCAGGTAATCCTCCCACCAGGTGGGCACGGTTCCAAGCACCCGTTGTACGCAAAACAGCTCCTTCTTGCTGAGCGTCGTGCGGTTCGACTCGGTGGCGTCGATCAGCTTGGTCACGAATTTCTCACCCGTGTCCGGGTCGGTGATCACCAGTTGCTTGCCAGGATCGATGAGCTTTCTGAAGCTGCCGTCGGCCAGGCGCATGACGCGGATTTCCTTGCCGCAGATCGACAGCGTCCAGATCCAGGGGTTGTAGAGCTTGCCCTTGAGCTTTTCGAGCGCAGCGTCCTTGCGCGCTTGTTCTTCGGCGTCCTCGCCGCCATCTTTCCGGTCCTCGATGGGATCGTCGCGTTCGCCGTCACCGTCACCCTCGCCGTTGAACTGTAAGGCCAGCGTCGAGGCATTGATGAACGGCACCACCGGCGACGAGGCGACGTGACCGCTCGATGAGAAGCGGGTCACCTGCACCAGCGCTTGCGAGCCATCCTGCATGGGATTGAGGCGTGCATCGGGGCCCAGATCGCTGCGGTTTGCCACCACGATCGTCGCATCCGGCTTGCGCGCGAAGGTCATCGCCGGATGTGGGTCGTCGTGCGTCTCCCAAAAATGCGCTACGAAATACGCGTTGTCCGCGTCATCGCCGGATCCGGCCCAGGCAATGTCGGTGCTGAGATTCGTGATCATCTGGCCGGGGCGCGGGGACATCAGCGAAAGCGTGCCATCCGGGGATGCCTCACGCGTCGCGGTCAAGCTGTCGTCGAGGTCATCGTCTCGTGCGAACGCGGCCGATGCGAAGTTTTGTGTCGTCGTGTTATCCATGATGTTTTCTCCTGTAGTGATTGGAACGGTTGCCGTCGCGCCCGCCGAAATGGCGGCAATGCCATACGCGCTGCGCGACGGCTTCCACTTTCTCTACGCGGAGCTCGACGTTTTGGATGTGTGCGGTTTTTCACATCAAGGATCGGCGCCAGGACGATCAGGTCGCCATTCGTGCTCACGAACCGGCGAAGAGCGCGCCGGCGGGTAGATGGCTTCCAGCGCGTCGTTAAGGCGCTGCGCACTTGCGCCCTACACGGGTTGATTCTTCAAGGTCGTCGAAGAACGGCTGCCCGATTGCGTTCGTTGGCCGGCGCCTAGCTTTTGGAAGGCGTCCGGCCCGGCGCTCGCGGCCCGCTGTGTTGCGTTGTGTGCTTCCATCGTGCGCCGCGCCCTTTGCCTGTCGGGGCAATGAGGCCTTCGGCTTTCATCGTGCGCAAGACAACCCGGACCATGTCGCGGCTGATGCCGGGGCAGGCCTGTTCGATTTCTGAGATGGAGAAGGGCAGGTTGCGTTTGCGGATTTCGGCGCGGACCCGGTCGCCTTTGGCACCGCGTCCGCGGTTGATGGTGCCGACACGTTCCTCGAATTCCTTGTACGCCCGCAGCAGCGCGCCCCAGAAATAGTCGAGCCATGGGGCGATGTCGTGCTCAGCCTCATGCCAGCCTTGCGAGCTGGTCTCGAGCGTTTCGTAGTAGCTCTCTTTCGATTCCTCGAAGATGCGCTCGATGCTGATGAAGCGGCCCACGGCGTAATCGAAGTGGTAGAGCAACTGCAGTGTCAGCAGCCGTGCCATCCGGCCATTGCCGTCCGGAAAGGGGTGAATGCAGAGGAAGTCGAGGATGACCAGCGGCACCAGCACCAGCGGGTCGGCCAGATGCTGGTCGAGCGCGCTGCGGTAGCGCTTGACCATGTCAGCCATCGCCATGGGTGTGAGATGTGCGGCCACGGGGCGGAAGCGAATTCGTAAACTGCCGTCCACGTGGCGTTCGACGATGTCGTTGTCGGCGGCCTTCCAGCGCCCACCGGGCTGAGGCATGTAGCGATACAGAATGCCGTGCAGTTGCAGGACCGTACCCTCGGAGAACGGCATCTGCTCGCCGCTTTCATGGATCAGTCCGAGCGCATCGCGATAGCCGGCGACCTCTTGTTCGGAACGACTCCGGGGTGCGGCGTTCTTGAGCACCAGCGATTTGAGCCGGTTGGCGGCAACGACCACGCCCTCGAGGCGGTTGGACGACTCGGTTGATTCGATGACGGCGACCTGGCGCAAATCGCTCAAGACCTCGGGCGACTGCGCGACGTAAAGTTGTTGCTTGCCGCGGTACTCACCCAGTGCGCGCAGCGTCGCCGTTTGCCGGGCGTCGAAACGCAGCTTGGCGAGGTAGTCGGGTGACAGTGAGTGCATTGAACCGAGCTTGAATACCCAAGGCGTGGAAATGGGGTAATGCTACTACAAATGGGGTATTCATTCGTTTATTTACCCCAATAATCCGATGATTACCCCTTTTCGACCGCGGGCACGTCCAACCGCCGTTTCCGGGTGGAACGACGACTCGCTCGCCTGTCTTCATCGGCCGCACAGAAAAGCGCCCGCCACCGGACTTTTCGAAATCGATGGCGGGCGCCGTCGAATTGCGCCGGATTGTATGTGTCGGCGGAGTAAGGCCGTGTTGGTCGCTCAGCCCAGCGTTTCGATCACGCCTTTTTGTTCGAGGATAACCTCGTCGCAGTTATCCCCCGGACCTTTTCGATCGACGACGAGGAAGTCGCAGGTGTCCTTGAGCGCGAGCAGCGGGTGGTGCCATACGCCGGTGGCGTAGTTGACGCCCTGGTCGCCGCGTGCCAGAAACGTGCGCAGCGTGTCCGCCCTCGGCGCGTCGCCCGCAGGCGCAACGACCACCAGATACGGATGCCCCGACATCGGGATGAAGGCCTGGCTGGCTTTCGGGTGGCGTTCCATCATCTCCACCGTGAAGGGCAGGGTGCGCTGCTGGCCGCGGAAGATCGAGACGATCACGCGACCGTCCGGCCCCGGCTCGATGTTGGCGAGGTCGTGATAGCGCTCGGTGTTGCCCGCGTTGATGGTGAAATGCTCGACCGCATCGGAGGCTTCGATGACATCGCCGAAGGGCGCGAAGGCCTCGCAGGTGAGCGGTTCGGGCGTCAGTTTGACGGTGCTCATGCTGTCAGCCTCCTATTTGGCGATTTTGCCCCACAGGCGCACGCGCGAGACGCCGCCGTCGGGGAAGATGTTGAAGCGCACATGCGTGACCGGCCCGAGCTGGGCGAGCTGTTCGCTGAAGGTGTGGACGGCATCCATCTGCAGTTTTTGCTCGGGCAGTAGTACCGGCCAGAACATCGCCTGCACCGTGGCCGACTCGTCGGTGCCGCCTTTGACGTAAGCGGCCTGAAACGAGCAGCGATCGGGGTAGTTGCCCTTGTAGTGGGCGGTGTCGACTTCGATCTTCTCGATCACGCCGGGCGCCGCCAGTTGCAGCACGCACCAGTCGTTGCCCGGTTCGCGGCGGCGGCGGGTCTCCCAGCCATCGCCCATGTTGATGCCACGCCCGGGCAGCAACAGGTTGTTGATCGACGAGCCGAAGGCCGCGTTGTTCCACGACACCGCGCGCCCGCCGTTCTCCATCGCCACCAGATCGACCAGCGCGTCGCCCGACAGATCGCCACCCACCGGCTGACCATACACACGTAGCCGGGCGATGCCGCCGTCCGGATAGATGTTCACGCGCAGATGCGTCCACGCGGCATCGCTCACCGATTCGAGAATGTGATGGCTGTCGGGGCCGAGCGAAGTGGAGGGCAGTACCTCGGTCCACTCGGCCGCCTTGAGCGCCTCGACATCGTCGGTATTCGACACCGTGCCTTCGATCATCACCGCCGGCGGGTAGTTGCCGGTGAAGTGGCTGGTGTCGACATCGAAGCCGCGGATCACGCCCTTGACGCCGAGCTTGAGCAGGCACCAGTCATAGCCTTCGGTGCGCTTGCGCCGCGTCTCCCAGCCATCCATCCACTTGCCGTTGTCGTCGAACTTGCCCGGTATGAACTGCGCCGGCGCAGGGTCGAGCATGCGCGCCACTTCTGCGAAGAAGTCGTCGCTGGCATACAGCGCCTTGGCGCCCAGGCGCGGGTTGGCGAGGTCGATCGAGCGTTTTGCCCAGTCGGGCAACTCGGCCGGCGGGGCGATGACGGTGGGGCCGGAAGCGTGGGACATGCATTTCTCCTTGGGTCGTTATGCGCTTGTGGTGTGCGGGTGGTGTTCCAGCCAGTGCCGCGCGATCGCGTCACGGCGGCAGACCCACACGCGGTCGTGTTTTTCGATGTGGTCGAGAAAGCGCTGCAGCGCCCTGAAACGGCCCGGACGGCCGAGCAGGCGGCAGTGCATGCCAACGCTCATCATCGCCGGTCGCTCCTCGCCTTTGGCGTACTGCACGTCGA
>CBDULG010000093.1:0-10417 GCA_965367985.1 uncultured Rhodocyclaceae bacterium | reverse complement strand
TGCCTGTGGGCGAGCGCCGCCGTTTTCTTTTCGTCGTTAAAGACACTGGCGCTGTGGTGCGCAGCGCAGAGCGCGCGCCACGTCGCGGGATTCGCCAACCGGCGCGCGTTGCAGCGCCTGCTCAGGCGCATTCGTGTGCTGCTTGCCGCCTCGATCGTGATGTTCGGTCTTGCCACCCCGGGCACGCGTGTGTTTCTGGACTGACCGGTGCGCAGCGTGTCATCAATACGCCTCGCGGGGCGCCTCAGTGTGGTGTTCGACACGGTCGGTCAGTGCCACCAGGGCCGGTGCGACCGGCTCACCCAGGCCAAAGTAACGGTCGAGTGTGCCAGCTTCGTGGTGTCGCTGATACCCGTTCGCCGGCATAACTTCGTTGTGTTTTCCGCTGCGCTTGCGGGCGCTCTCGCCTGGGGCTTGGCGTGACGCGCATTGCCCTCGGCGTCGAATATGCCGGTGACGCTTTCGAAGGCTGGCAAACCCAGCCGCACCGGCGCACCGTGCAGGATACGCTGGAGGCCGCGCTGGGGGCGGTTGCCGGAGAGGCGGTCGCAGTCGTCTGTGCCGGTCGCACCGATTCTGGGGTGCATGCCAGCGCGCAGATCGTGCATTTCGACAGTCCGGTGACGCGGCCCCTCACTGCGTGGGTGCGCGGCGTGAACAGTCATTTGCCCGCGTCGGTGGCGGTGCGCTGGGCGGTGCCCGTGGACGCGTCTTTTCACGCGCGCTTTTCGGCGACGGCGCGCCACTACCGTTATGTGTTGTTCAATGCACCCGTCCGTCCCGCAATCCTCGCCCGGCGGGTCGGCTGGTTTCACCAGCCGCTGGATGGTGGAGCGATGGCGTCCGCGGCGCGCTCCGTGGTTGGCGAGCATGACTTTTCGGCGTTTCGCGCGGCAGCGTGTCAGGCGAAGTCACCGGTGCGGCGCATGCGCGATGTGCGTGTGCACGCGGCCGGCGACTACTGGCTATTCGATTTCTGTGCCGATGCATTCTTGCATCACATGATCCGCAATCTGGTCGGTGCGCTGGTTTACGTCGGCAAGGGACGCTATCCGGCAGCATGGCTTGGTGGCGTACTGGCGGCCAGAGAACGCGCGCTTGCCGCACCGACGTTCGCCGCCGACGGTCTTTATCTTTGCGGCGTTGAGTATGGCGCGCAGTGGTCGTTGCCGCAGGGTGGGCGTATCATCTGTCCTCCGCAATTGCCGCTGTTTCCGACGTGCGCCGAACCCGCATCAAGATCTGTGGACTGACCCGCGAGCAGGACGTGCTGGCGGCCGTGCATGCCGGTGCAGACGCCCTCGGCTTCGTGTTTTATCCACCAAGTCCGCGCCACGTCGGCATCGACCGGGCGGCATCGCTGATGGCGCTGGTGCCACCCTTCGTGACGATCGTCGGGCTGTTCGTCAACGCAAACGACAGCGACATCGAAGAAGCGCTGGACCGCCTGCCGATTGGCCTGCTGCAGTTTCATGGCGACGAGCGCGAAAGCGATTGCGCGCGCTTTGGCCGCCCCTACATCCGCGCCGTGCGCATGCGCGAAGGGGTCGATCTGCTAAAATACGCAGCTTGTTTTCCGTCGGCGCGCGGATTCCTGCTCGATGCGTTTGTCGAGGGTTACGGCGGCGGTGGAAAAGTGTTCGACTGGTCGCTCATTCCGGCGCAATTCGACCGCCCGCTGATCCTCTCGGGCGGCCTCGACCCGGACAACGTGGGCGACGCCGTGCGGCGGATCCACCCGTGGGCCGTGGATGTTTCGAGTGGCGTCGAGATCTCGAAGGGCATCAAGGACGCGGGTGCGATCACCCGATTCATTTCCGGAGTACAGCATGCGCAAGAGTGAGGCAAATGGCTGACGCGCCCTATCAAATGCCGGACCCGCAAGGTCATTTCGGCCCATACGGTGGTGTTTTCGTCGCCGAAACGCTGATCCCGGCGCTGGAAGAATTGCGCGACTCCTACGCGCAGTGCCAGCAAGACCCTGAATTCATTGCCGAGTTCGAAGACGAACTCAAGCACTACGTGGGGCGGCCCAGCCCGATCTATCATGCCCGGCGGTGGTCCGGATTGCTCGGTGGCGCGCAGATCTATCTCAAGCGCGAGGACCTCAACCACACCGGCGCGCACAAGGTGAATAATTGCATCGGTCAGGCGCTGGTGGCCCGGCGCATGGGCAAGCCGCGCGTGATTGCCGAGACCGGCGCAGGTCAGCACGGCGTCGCCACGGCGACGGTGGCGGCGCGGTACGGTCTCGATTGCGTGGTCTATATGGGCGTTGAAGACGTGCGTCGTCAAGCGGCCAATGTCTATCGCATGAAGCTGCTGGGCGCGGAAGTGGTGCCGGTCAGTTCGGGTTCGAAGACGCTCAAGGACGCGCTCAATGAAGCGATGCGCGACTGGGTGACCAATGTTCAGGACACCTTCTACATCATCGGCACGGTGGCAGGGCCGCATCCGTATCCGCAAATGGTGCGCGATTTCCAGTCTGTGATCGGCAAGGAGTGCATTGTCCAGATGCCCGAAATGACCGGGCGCCAGCCCGACGCAGTGATTGCTTGCGTCGGGGGCGGTTCCAATGCGATGGGCATCTTCCATCCGTACATCGACCATGCCGGCGTGCGCCTCATCGGCGTCGAGGCGGCAGGCGAGGGACTCGACAGCCATCGTCACGCGGCCTCGCTGATCGGCGGTCGTCCTGGCGTATTGCACGGTAACCGCACGTATCTGCTGCAGGACGACGACGGCCAGATCATCGAAACCCATTCGATTTCCGCGGGCCTCGACTACCCCGGCGTAGGCCCGGAGCACGCCTGGCTGAAGGACATGGGACGAGCCGAATATGTCGGCGTGACCGATGACGAAGCCTTGCAGGCCTTCCACGACCTGTGCCGCCTGGAGGGCATCATCCCGGCGCTCGAATCCGCCCATGCGCTGGCCTATGCGGCCAAACTGGCGCCGACCCTGCCGGCCGACAGGATCCTCTTGGTTAATTTGTCGGGGCGGGGTGACAAGGACATGCATACCGTGGCCGAAAAATCGGGCATCCGTTTCTGATCATCCACCCATGGGCGCGGCGCCCGGCACGCAGGATCCTATGTCGAGAATTAAGCAAACCTTTGACCAATTGCAGCGTGACGGGCGTCGTGGCCTTATCCCATTCATCACCGCGGGGCATCCGACCCTCGAGCTGACCGTGCCGCTGATGCACGCGCTGGTCGAGGGGGGTGCCGATATCATCGAGCTCGGCGTGCCGTTCTCCGATCCGATGGCCGATGGTCCGACCATCCAGCGCGCCTCCGAGAAAGCGTTGATCAACGGCATGACATTGCGCAAGGTGCTCGAGGCCGTAGCGACCTTCCGCGAGGTGAACGCCAAGACGCCGGTGGTGCTCATGGGATATGCCAATCCGATCGAGGCGATGGGCACAGACGCGTTTCTCGCCGCCGCCGCCGCGGCGGGCGTCGATGGCGTTCTCGTCGTCGACTACCCACCGCAGGAATGCAAGCCGTTTGCCGCTGCGGCGCACGCCGCCGGCGTCGATGCAATATTCCTGCTCGCGCCGACTTCCACCGATGCGCGCATCGACGATGTTGCCGTCGCGGGCAGCGGCTACATCTACTATGTTTCACTCAAGGGCGTGACCGGTTCCGCGCAGATCGATCTGGGCGATGTCGCCCGGCGCATTCCGCAGATTCGCGAACGCGTCGGTCTGCCGGTCGGCGTCGGTTTCGGTATCCGCGATGCGGCATCGGCACAGGCGGTTGGCGCGGTTGCTGACGCGGTGGTGATCGGCAGCCGCATCATTGAAGAGATCGAAGCGGCTGGCGCCGAAGAGGCCCCCGCTCGCGTGACCGGCTTCATGCGCAGCATCCGCGACGCACTCGATACCATCGGAGAATCCGCATCATGAGCTGGCTTCAGAAGCTGCTGCCCCCAAAGATCAACCGGGACGACAACAACACCCGAAAATCCATTCCCGAAGGGCTGTGGAGCAAATGCCCGGCGTGTGAGGCGGTGCTGTACCGTTCGGATGTCGAGAGCAACAAGAGCGTCTGTCCCAAATGCGGGCACCACCAGCGCGTTCGCGCGCGCTCCCGGCTGCATGAACTGCTCGATGCCGACGGGCGTTTCGAGATCGCCTCCGAAGTACTTCCCGTCGATCCGCTCAAATTCAAGGACCAGAAGCGCTATACCGACCGCCTCAAGGCCGCCAAGCGCGAAACCTCTGAAGAGGACGCGCTGATCGTAATGCAGGGCTCGATTCATGCAGTGGCCGTCGTCGTCGCCTGTTTCGAGTTCGACTTCCTCGGCGGCTCGATGGGTTCGGTGGTCGGCGAGCGGTTCGTGCGCGGCGTCAACGAAGCGCTCGAGCAGCGTCTGCCGTTTATCTGCATCACCGCCTCGGGCGGTGCGCGCATGCAGGAAGGGCTATTCTCGCTCATGCAGATGGCCAAGACGACCGCGGCTATCAATCGTCTGGCAAACGACAAACTGCCATTCATCTCGATTCTCACCGACCCGACGATGGGTGGTGTATCGGCGAGCTTTGCGTTCATGGGCGACGTGGTGATTGCCGAGCCCAATGCGCTGGTGGGCTTCGCCGGGCCGCGGGTGATCGAACAAACGGTGCGCGAAACCCTCCCCGAGGGTTTTCAGCGCGCTGAATTCCTGCTCGAAAAGGGTGCGATCGACATGATCGTCGACCGCCGCCAGATGCGCGATCAGCTCGCAGCCCTGCTCAGACTGCTCTCTCGCCAACCCGCGCTCAATGCCTGATGGCACGTTGCCGGCCGATCTGGCCGGCTGGCTCGCGCTGATCGAGGCGCGGCACGGGCAACGCATCGAACTCGGTTTGGCGCGCGTCGCCGGCGTGCACGCGCGCCTTGGGCTATCCAGCGAGGCGCTGGTCATCACCGTTGCGGGCACCAACGGCAAGGGGTCGACCTGTGCCATGCTCGAGGCGATCCTGCTCGCCGCCGGTTACCGGGTCGGACTGTATACCTCGCCGCACTTATTGCGTTACACCGAACGGGTGCGCATTGACGGCGTCGAGGTCGACGAAGCGCTGCTGGCAGATGCCTTTGCACGCGTCGAGCGTGCGCGCGGCGACGACTTCCTGACCTATTTCGAACACGGAACGCTGGCCGCCTGGGTGTGTTTCGCGCAAACGCCACTCGACGTGATGATTCTCGAGGTGGGCCTCGGCGGGCGCCTCGACGCGACCAATATTTTCGATAGCGATTGCGCCATCGTCACCAGCATCGCGCTGGATCACATGGAATATCTGGGCGAGTCGCGTGAAGCGATTGGCCGTGAAAAGGCGGGAATATTCCGTGGTGGCCGGCCGGCGATCTGTGCCGACCCGCAACCGCCGGCGAGCGTCGGGGATGCCGCGCGGGCGATCGGCGCGGACTTGCGCGTGAGCGGACGTGACTTCGGATTTTCCGGCGACCGCACCCAGTGGGCGTACTGGGGGCCGCACATCAAGCGCGGTGGGCTGGCCTATCCGGCGCTGCGCGGTGCCAACCAGCTGCTTAACGCCAGCGGGGTGATTGCGGCACTTGAAGCGCTGCGCGACCGCTTGCCGGTGTCGATGCAGGCTATTCGCGAAGGATTCTTGCTGGTTGAGTTGCCGGGGCGCTTTCAGATTCTGCCCGGTCAGCCCACGGTGGTCCTCGACGTGGCGCACAATCCGCAGGCGGTGGGCGTGCTGTCGGAGAATCTGTCCAATATGGGCTACTACCCTGAGACGTGGGCCGTGGTCGGCATGCTTGCCGACAAGGCGGTGGAGGAATCACTCGAACGCGTCGCCGGCCGGGTCGATCACTGGTTGCCAGCGACGCTGCCCGGGCCGCGCGGCATGTCCGCCAGCGCCTTGGCTGACCGGATGCGCTCGATCGGATTGAAGCTTGACGACAATGGTTTCGATTCGCCAGCTGCGGCGTTCAGTGCGGCCCGGGCGCACGCGGACGACAGTGATAGAATCATCGTCTTCGGCTCCTTTCTCACGGTGGCGGATGTAATGGCATCCATCCGAGCTGGAAGCGCACACGCAAATGGCTAACGACGACCCTCAAACCGACTTGAAGAAACGTGCGCGCCGGCGGCTCGTTGGCGCTGCCGCGCTCGCCTTGCTGGCGATCATCGTGTTGCCAATGATCATGGATCCTGAGGTCGAACCGGCGGGTGATGATATTCAGGTGCGCATTCCGAGCCAGGAAGGCGGCGGCACCGCGACACGGGCCATCGAGCCGCCCGTCAGCACGCCCGTTGAACCGATTGAAAGGGCTGAAGTGGTTTCACGCGAGCCGCCCGTCGTGGCGCCCTCGCCAGTCGAGGCGCCGCCCGAGGTGGCGCCACAGCCGCCCGAGCCGGAGGCGGTGGCCTCAGTCCCACCGCCCAAGCCGGCGGACGAGGCAAGCCGGGTCAAGGAAATTCTGGCCGGCAAGGCCGAAGCGTCGGCATCCGCGGCGGCAAAGGCTGCCTCCGCAGACGCACCGGCGTATGTCGTCCAGGTCGGCGCCTTCAGTAATGCGAACAACGCAGACGCCATGTCAAAGAAAATTCGCGAGCAGGGCTTCGATGCATACACCCGCAAGATCGGCAGCACGACGCGCGTGCGCGTTGGGCCGTACCCCGACCGCAAGAGCGCCGAAAGCGCGGCCGCGCGACTCGAACGCCAGGGTTTCAAGGGCGTCGTGATGCAACGCGGCTGAGCGGAGTGGCGCGGCGGGTGCATATTCAATGACGGTTTTCGATTTCGCCTTTCTGGGGTTGGTGGTCGTTCTCGCCATATTGGGGTTCTGGCGCGGGCTGGTCAGCGAAGTGCTTGCCCTGGCCGGCTGGGTGCTGGCGTTCATCGCAGCGCGCCTTTTCGCAGGCGAGGCGGCTCGCTTTTTCGTCGATTGGGTTTCCGAACCGGCGTTCGCGTATGTGGCCGGTTTTGCCCTGGTCTTCATTGCCGTGCTGGTCGTCGTGGCGGTGTGCCGTTATCTGCTGCGCGCCCTGATCCATGCCGTTGGACTGGGCTTCGTCGATCGCGGACTTGGCGCGATGTTTGGCGGTGTGAAGGCGGTGGCGATTGCCGGTCTGCTGGTGGCCTTGGGGGGCGTGAGCGGTGTGTCGCGTGCCCCATGGTGGGAGGCGGCGCTGTTCTCGCCGATGCTTGAGACGGCCGTGGTGGCCGCCAAGCCGTGGTTGCCCGAGGCGGTGGCGGAGCGAGTGCGTTTTCGATAGGTGGAGCCATGTGCGGGATTTTGGGGGTGGTCGGTCATGCACCGGCCAATCAGTTACTGTATGACGGCTTGCAGGTGCTGCAACACCGCGGTCAGGACGCCGCCGGCATTGCAACCAGTGAAGGTGGCCGCTTTCTCATGCACAAGGGTCCGGGGCTGGTGCGCGACGTCTTCCGCACGCGTCACATGCGCAACCTGGCGGGCAACTGGGGCATTGGCCATGTGCGCTACCCGACCGCGGGATCGGCCTACAATCCGGCCGAATCGCAGCCCCTGTATGTGAATTCACCGTTCGGTCTGATGCTGGCGCATAACGGTAATCTGACCAACTCGGAAGAGCTCAAGCGCGAGATCTTTCTGGCCGATCTGCGTCACATCAACACCAACTCGGATTCCGAGGTGTTGCTGAACGTTTTCGCACACGAATTACAGGCCGCGTCGAAGGGCTGCCGGCTGGACGACGACGCGATCTTCGCGGCGGTGGCCGCAGTGCATCGTCGATGCCGTGGCGCATACGCTGCGGTCGTGATGATTGCCGGCGTCGGCCTGGTCGCCTTCCGCGATCCTTACGGCATCCGTCCGCTGGTGATCGGCCGCAACGACACGCCGGCGGGCGCTGAGTGGATGGTGGCCTCTGAAAGCGTGGCGATCGATACCCTGGGCTTCAAGCTGCTGCGCGATGTCGAACCCGGCGAAGCGGTACTCGTCGATATCGAAGGCCGGTTCCGCAGCCGCCCCTGTGCGCGGGACACGATGCATGCGCCGTGCATGTTCGAGTATGTTTACCTGGCGCGACCGGATTCGATCATCGACGGCGTTTCCGTCTACGAGGCGCGGCTCAAGATGGGCGAATACCTCGCCGAGAAATTCCGCCGCACATTGCCCAATGTCGATATCGACGTGGTCATTCCGATTCCCGACTCGAGCCGCCCCTCGGCGTTCGCAATGGCGGGCGATCTGGGGATTCCGTACCGAGAAGGATTCGTGAAGAACCGCTATATCGGGCGAACCTTCATCATGCCGGGGCAGGCGGTGCGAAAGAAATCGGTGCGTCAGAAACTCAACACGATTCATCAGGAGTTCAAGGGCAAGCACGTGCTGCTGGTGGACGACTCGATCGTGCGCGGCACGACGAGTCAGGAAATCGTTGGCATGGCGCGTGATGCCGGTGCCGCGAGCGTCTATTTCGCCTCCGCGGCACCGCCGGTGCGCTTCGCCAACGTCTACGGCATCGACATGCCGACGCGCGGTGAGCTGATTGCCTCGGACCGCGACGATGAAGGGATTCGCCAGGCGATCGGTGCCGATGGCCTGCTGTATCAGGATCTGGACGACCTGCGGGCGGCGGTGCGCGCGATCAATCCGGCAATCAATTTCTTCGAAACCTCGTGTTTCGACGGGTGCTACGTTACCGGAGACGTCACTGCGGAATATCTTTCGGCCGTCGAAAGCAACCGTGGTTCATCGCCGGTAACCGTCGACGATACCGACTTGCCGTCGGTCAGCCAGCTCGACCTTAACCTCGCCGGCACGGCGCAGGAGACCTGAGGAACGCTCAGTGACCAAAGCAAACGACGACCTCTCTCTGGATTTCGATACGCTCGCAGTGCGTGCGGGGATCGATCGCAGCCAGTTCAACGAACACAGCGAGGCCCTGTACCTGACCTCGAGCTTCGTCTTCGACAATGCCGCGCAGGCGGCGGCGCGCTTTTCGGGTGAAGAGGAAGGCAACGTCTACGCGCGCTTCACCAACCCGACGGTGACCACGCTGCAAAAGCGCCTCGCGGCGCTCGAAGGCGGCGAGGCCTGCATCGCAACCGCCTCGGGCATGTCGGCAATTCTTGCCATGGTGATGGCGCTGCTCAAGGCGGGCGATCACGTCGTCGCTTCCCAGGGACTGTTCGGGTCCAGCCAGCAGTTGTTCAGCAACGTGTTCGGCAAGTTCGGCATCGAGACGACCTTCGTGCCGGCGACCAACATCGCCGCCTATGCGGCGGCGGCGCGGCCCGAAACGCGGCTGGTATTCGTCGAAACGCCCTCCAACCCGCTGACCGAGCTGGTCGATATCGAGGCAGTTGCCGAGATTGCACATCGGCACGGTGCGCTGCTCGCCGTCGACAACTGTTTCTGCACGCCGGCACTGCAGCGGCCGCTCGCGCTGGGCGCCGACATCGTCATTCATTCCGCAACCAAGTTTCTCGACGGTCAGGGCCGTGTGCTCGGCGGCGCGGTTGTCGGCCGTGCAAGCGAAATGGAAGAGGTCTTCCGCTTCCTGCGTACCGCCGGGCCGTCACTCTCGCCCTTCAACGCGTGGGTGATCCTCAAAGGGCTGGAAACACTCAGATTGCGCGTCGAAGCGCAAAGCGCAAACGCGCAGCGGCTGGCCGCGTGGCTCGTCGACCAGCCGGCGGTCAGCCGCGTGTACTTTCCCGGTCTTTCCTCGCATCCGCAGTTTGCCTTGGCGCAGCGTCAGCAAAGCATGCCGGGGGCAGTCGTCAGTTTCGACGTGAAGGGCGGGCGAGCGGCGGCTTGGCGCGTGATCGACGCGACCCGGCTCATTTCGATCACCGCCAATCTCGGCGATACAAACACGACGATCACCCATCCGGCGTCGACCACCCATGGCCGCATCAGCGCCGAGGCCCGTGCTGCGAGCGGCATTGGTGAGGGCTTGCTGCGCGTAGCGGTCGGCCTGGAGTCTGTGGAAGATCTGCAGGCCGATCTGGCGCGCGGACTCGACGGCTGCGTCTGAGCCGGCTGCTGCTTCAGGCCGGCGGGGGACGTAATTCGCGCCGGTGCAAGGTGCCGTCGATGGATTCGACATAGGGCGCTGTGCCGTGCCAGTCCGACAGGACCCAGCGCTCGCACTGGCGGCCGTCTACATCGTGACGGTGCGTGGCCGGACGATGCGTGTGACCGTGAATCATTAGACGGACGCCGGAGGCGCGAAACACATCGTGGACGGCCTGTTCATTGACATCCATGATCGCGGCGGACTTCGTTTGTTTGCCCGCCTTGCTGTGTTCGCGTACCCCTTCGATGATCGACTTGCGTACGCCGAGCGGTTGTTCGAGAAACGCCTGCTGCCACTCGATAGAGCGTACCTGAGCACGAAACGCCTGATAGGCGTGATCGTCGGTGCATAGGGTGTCGCCGTGGAGGATGATCGCGCGGCGTTGGCC
>CBDULG010000092.1:0-10459 GCA_965367985.1 uncultured Rhodocyclaceae bacterium | reverse complement strand
CGATGGTGCAGCGCGCGCAGGCCGCAACCAGCGGTGCCGAGAGCAGCAGGTGATCAATGCGCAGACCGAAATTGCGACGAAATGCCCCCATACGGTAGTCCCACCACGAAAAGCTGCGCTCTTCCTGCTCGAACAAACGATATGCGTCGGTGAGACCGAGCCCCACCAATGCCTGAAAGGCCTCGCGCTCAGGCACTGAAACATGGATCTCGTCCGTCCAGTCCGGATGCGCGTCGCGATCTTCCGGCGCGATGTTGAAATCTCCCGCGAGCACCAGCTTGGGATGGCGCTTGAGCTCGTCGGCGAGCCAGGCGGTGAGCGCCTCGAGCCAACTGAGCTTATAGGCAAACTTTTCCGAGCCGACGGCTTGGCCATTGGGGAAGTAGCCGCAGATGACACGAACGTCGCCGATCGTCGCGGCGATGACGCGTTTTTGTGCGTCCTCAAAATTCGGAATGTCCTTCACCACGTCAACGGCGGTGTGCGGGCTGAGAATCGCCACGCCGTTGTAGGTCTTTTGTCCGCTGAATTCGGCGTGATAGCCGGCCGCCTCAATGTCCGCCAGCGGAAACACCTTGTCCTCCATCTTGAGTTCCTGCAGACAGAGCGCATCCGGTTTTTCCGCCGCCAGCCAGTCGAGCACATGTGGCAAGCGAACCTTGAGGGAGTTGACGTTCCAGGTGGCGATTTTCATGGGGCCAAACCCTCACGGCCAATGATTTCGCGCTCAAACGGGCGCATGGTCTTCCGTTTCCACGGACAGGCGCAGGCCAACCGTGTTAAGGACCGCGAGAAGGGTTTTCAGGGTCGGGTTTCCTTTGGGCGACAACGCCCGATAAAGGGATTCCCGGCTGATACCGGCCCGAGAGGCTACCGCCGCAAGGCCGCCGCAGGCCTCGGCAACGGTGCGCAGGGCGAGAAGGCCAGCGGCCCGATTGTCGGGATCATCAAGCGATTCCATCGCCGCTTTCAGGTATTCGACCGCCAGTTCACGATCGGCGGCCAACTCGGCAATCTCCGCCTCATGGTGCGATGCGACGCCCTTGAGCTCTTGAGTGTTCATGCCCGCCTCCAACCTGCGCAATCGAACACGAACACGGGCTTGGGCACTCTTGCCACGCATGCCGTTCAGCCATTCCGTAAATGGTTCGTGGCCGTCGTCGCGCCGGTAGCGAAGGATTTTGATCACGAAGTCATCGTAGCTTAAAAGCTACGAAGCGCGCAGCGTGTCAAACGAGACCTTGCCGCCGCAACCCGGATCAGCGACTGCGTGCCCGCGACGCAGCGCGGCGCACTCTCACGCTTGCGCCGCCTCCGCCATGCCACTGTGGCGCAGCAGCGCATCGACCTGCGGCTCGCGGCCGCGGAAGGCAACGAAGGAATCGAGTGCGGGTCGGCTGCCGCCGACGGCGAGAATCTCGCGCCAGAAGCGCTCGCCCGTTTCCCGGTCGAGCAGCGTGCCACGATCCTTGCCGGCTTCTTCGAACGCCGCAAAGGCGTCGGCCGAGAGCACTTCGGCCCATTTGTAGCTGTAGTAGCCGGCCGAGTATCCGCCCGCGAAGATATGCGCGAAGCTATGGGGGAAGCGGTGCCAGGGCGGCGGCGTGATCACCGCCACCTCACGGCGTACCGCGTCGAGCAGATCGAGGATGACTTCGGGCGCCACCGGTGTGTCTGCCTTCAGCTCGTGATGCAGGCGCAGGTCGAAGAGGCTGAATTCGATCTGCCGCAGCATCTGCATGCCGCTCTGGAAATGGCGCGCCGCGATCATCTTGTCGAACAGTTCGCGTGGCAGGGGCGCGCCGGTGTCGACGTGCTGACTCATGCCGCTGAGCACATCCCATTCCCAGCAGAAGTTTTCCATAAACTGGCTGGGTAATTCGACAGCGTCCCATTCGACCCCGTGGATGCCCGACACCGCCACTTCGTCGACTTCGGTCAACAGGTGGTGCAGCGCGTGGCCGAACTCGTGGAACAGTGTGGTGATGTCGTCGTGGGTCAGGGTGGCCGGCTTGTTTCCCACGGGTGGCGAGAAATTGCACACGACGTAGGCGACCGGGGTGAGCAGGCCGCTGGCGCTGCGCTGGCGGCTGCGTGCTGAATCCATCCACGCGCCGCCGCGCTTGGTATCGCGGGCATGCAGGTCGATGTAGAGCTGGCCGATGCACTCGCCGTCGCGGCCGATGCGCAGAACGTCGACGGATGGCTCCCATACCGGCGCCGTGTCATGGGTAATGCGTACGCCGTAAAGCGATTCGACCACACCAAACAGACCCTCGAGCACGCGCGGTTGCGGGAAGTACTGGCGAACCTCGTTTTCCGAGAAGGCATAGCGTGCCTGACGCAGTTTTTCGCTCGCGTAGGCCAGATCCCAGGGTTGTAGCGTGTCGATGCCGAGGGAATCACGCGCATATGCTTCCAGCTCGCGCAGATCGCGCTCGGCGAAAGGACGTGCCTTGGTGGCCAGTTCGCGCAGAAAGGCCGTGACCTCGTCGGCCGACTCGGCCATTTTCGGTACCAGCGAGACCTCCGCGTAGCTGGCATAGCCGAGCAGGCGCGCTTCTTCGGCGCGTAGCGCAAGGATGCGGCCCATCAACGGGCCGTTGTCCCACTCCGGCTTGCCGAGTTCCGAGGCGCGCGTGGCATTGGCGCGGTAC
This sequence comes from uncultured Rhodocyclaceae bacterium, assembly GCA_965367985.1. Lineage (GTDB taxonomy): Bacteria > Pseudomonadota > Gammaproteobacteria > Burkholderiales > Rhodocyclaceae > Nitrogeniibacter. The sequence goes on along the minus strand of CBDULG010000092.1, from coordinate 7,802 downwards.
ATCGATTCACGCAGCCGGGGGCTGTCCGCGTATTGCATCACCGGTATGTAGCTGGGCATCTGCAGGGTAAATTTCCAACCCGCTTTCCCATCCTTCTCGGCCGCCTCGCGCGCCGCGGCGACGGCGTCATCGGGTAAACCGCTTAATTCCACCTCGTCGGTCACCCATTCGGCAAAGGCATTGGTGGCGTCGAGCAAATTTTCGGAGAAACGCGCGGCGAGGCTCGACAGTTCCTCCTGAATCGCTTTGAAACGGGGCTTGTCGGCGTCGGGCAACTCTGCGCCGGAGAGTCGGAAGTCACGCAGTTCATGCTCGACGATACGCTGGCGCACCGGCGCCAGGGCGGCAAATTCGGCACTGTCGTGCAGCGCGCGGTACTTTCCGTAGAGCGCTTCGTTCTGCCCGATCTCCGCGAAAAAGCTGCTGATTTCCGGCAATAGCGCGTTGTAGGCATCACGCCAGGCGGGGATGTCCATCACGCTGTGCATGTGGCCCACCACGCCCCAGGCACGGCCAAGGTGCTCGGTCGCCTCGGTGAGCGGCACCACGAACCCGTCCCAGGTCGGCGGTGTATCGGCATCACCGATCGCGTCGATAGTACGGCGTGCCGATTCGAGCAACTGGCGGATGGCCGGTTGCACATGCGCCGGCGTGATCCGGTCGAAGCGGGGTAGCCCGGAAAAATCGAGCAAGGGATTGTCTGACGGCGAGATTGTCATGCAGTTTCCTGTGGCGGTTCGAAAAGATATTGTAGGCAATGCGCCGATGGCTTGGTTCGACACGGTAACAACCTGCAACCCTCGACTGGAGGTGTAGCCTTTTCGCCTGACGGGCATCTGTGGCAGAACGCAATAAGGTCGATGCGCGTGCGGCGCTTAAGAGACCGACAAGCGGTCAACTGAGGTGGTCAACTGCGGTGGTCAAATGACGCTTGCAGATGTTCAAGCCCCCGGCTGTTGCGGCCGGGGGCTGCGGGCCGGGTGAGCCCGCGACGGGTTTACCCGCGAGGTTTCGGCTCAGTCGACCATGTCACGATAGGCGTGCCATGTCGCGTGACCGAGGAGCGGCAGAAGAATTACCAGCCCCACCATTAGCGTAGCAAAACTTGCGGCAATTAAAAGGACAATCAATATTGCCCACACCAGCATGGGGAGCTTGTTGGTGGTGACTGCGCGCATGCTGGTGGCCATCGCGGTCATCATGTCGGTGTCGCGCGCCATCATCATCGGCACCGACACCGCGGTTGCGCTATACACCACGGCGGCGATGGTGCCGCCGATGACGGTGTAGGCGAGCAGCAGCGGGATGTAATCTCCGGAGAACAGGATGGACCGGAAGAAATTGGTCAGATCGGGTACGTTGTCGGCATAGAAAAGCGCGAACACCACTGCCGAAACGCGTTCCCACAGCACCAGCACGAGGGCCAGCAGGATGCCGAAATGGAAAAGCACGTCGGCATGCTGACGTAGACCGGACAAGGACGCGCCTAGTGAGGTCGTGGCGCCTTGTTCGCGGCGGCGCGAGATTTCGTACAAGCCCGCCGCCGACAGCGGGCCAATCAGCAGGAAGCCGGAGACAGCGGTCGAAAACAGGTAGGGGCGAGGCGCGGCGAAGGCCAGCAGCGCATAACCGATGAGCGCGAAAAAAATGCCGTAGGCCAGACTCGCGCCAAGGTTCTCGCGCATGTCGTCCCAGCCGCGCGCCAGCCATTGAAACGGTCGCCGCACACCGACTCGCCGTATTGGTGGCAAATCGAAGTGTTGCGCAAGAAAGTCGTCCTGTTCTTCCATGGCCGGGCCCCTCCTTGAACCTCGCCGGTTAGCCAAGCCAGACGCATGCATGCGGTTACCGACCGGAAAGCCGCGCCAAGCCCCCGGAATTATGCACCAATCCGTTCAGGGCAGACGGCAGCCCGTCAGGCGCTCATAGGCTTCAACGTATTTTGCGCTCGTTCGGGCGATGATGTCCGCCGGCAGACGCGGGCCGGGGGCGGTCTTGTTCCAGTCGAGCGTTTCGAGATGATCGCGCACGAACTGCTTGTCGAACGAGGGCGGGCTGATGCCCTCGCGATACTGGTCGGCAGGCCAGAAGCGTGATGAATCCGGGGTGAGCACTTCGTCGATGAGGTGCAGCGTGCCGCTGGAATCGACGCCGAACTCGAATTTGGTGTCGGCGATAATGATGCCGCGGTCAACGGCGTATTGCGCCGCTTCGCCGTACAGCGCGAGTGCGGCGTGGCGCGCTTCTTCGACCAGTTGGCCGCCGGTCTTGTCGGTGCCCGCGAGCACGTCGGCGAGCACATTTGCGGTGCGCGACTGCGCTGCCGCGAACGAGATGTTCTCGTCGTGATCGCCTTTTTCCGCTTTCGATGCGGGCGTAAAGATCGGCGCCGGCAGGCGCGCGGCCTGCCTGAGCCCCGGCGGCAAGGCAATGCCGCAAATGGCGCCGGTGGCCTGGTAGTCCTTCCACCCCGAACCGATCACATGGCCGCGCACCACCGCCTCGATGGGCAGCGGCGTGAGCCGCTTGACGACCAGCGCGCGGCCGGTGACCTGACTGCGCTCATCGGTGGCGACGACATCCTCCGGCGCGATGCCGGTGAGCTGGTTGGGCACTACGTGCGCGAGACGATCGAACCAGAACAGCGAGATCGCGGTGAGCACCTCACCCTTGCGCGGGATCGGTTCGGGCAGGATGACGTCGAACGCGGACAGCCGGTCGGTGGTGACGATGAGCAGCGTATCGTCATCCACCGAATAGATGTCACGCACCTTGCCGCGCGCGATGAGTGGCAGGGAGCGAATGCTGGATTCGAATAGTGGAGCGGTCATGGCAGTCATCGCGAGCGGATCAAACGCGGATTATAGCGACGCGTGGCGCCCGCGGTGCGTCGATGAAAAACGTGCGGCGCACGCTCAGTGGCCTTCTTCGATGGCCAGCGCCTTGCGCATGCGACGCAGGCCGAGTGCGACGGCACTGGCGATGATCGGGATCGAGATCGCGGTGATCACCTCCGGCGTGGCCGGCGCGATCAAGCCCTTGGCCCCTTTGGCAAGATAATTGATGAGCTGCGATCCGTAGTAGGTGATCGCCACGATCGACAGCCCTTCGACGGTCTCCTGCAGGCGCAACTGCAGCTTGGCGCGCCGGTTCATTTGCTCGAGCAGCGCCTTGTTCTGCTGCTGCATCTCGATGTCGACACGGGTGCGCAGCAACTGGCTGTTGCGTGAAATGCGCGCCGAGAGTTCTTCCTGTCGGCGCGCCATGGTGACGCAGGTGTCGGTCGCCGGGGCAAGTCGGCGTTCGACGAAATCGGCAATGTTGGGAAAACCTTCGACGCGCATTTCACGCAACTCGGCGTTGCGCTGACGCACCAGGCGATAGTAGGCGGTTGCGGCGCCAAAGCGGTAGGTGGTGCGCGCCACCGATTGCTCGACTTCAGCGGCCAACCGGGTGAGATGAGCGAGGATGTCGCGCTCGTCGGCGGGAATCGCACTATCGCTCATTCGCGCGATGAGATCGGCCAGTTCGACCTCGGCTTCGCGCAGCATGCGGCCCACCGCCTGGGCCACCAGCAAGGCCAGCAATGCCATCATTCGATAGGTTTCGATTTCGAGCAGTCGCTGGATGTTTCTGCCCGCCTGGCGTGGATTCAGGTGTTCGTCAATGACCGTGAATTGCGAGAAGCCGTCGTGTAGCTGGAAGTCGGTGAAGACCCACGCGGCGCCTTTGGCGATGCGCGAGACGACGGCAAATTTCGACGTGTCGGCGAGCGTCTCCAGACGCGCCGCAGGCGGATGCCGGCTGGCGTCGAGCAATGTGAGGTGCGTGGCGACGATGAGTTTGCCCGGTAGCCCGTGGCGCCACTGCGCTGATACCGCCTGTAAGGCCGTGGTGTCCTCGGCTGCCTCGGGCGTGATGTCGTGCATGAAGGTGTAGCTGGAGAACTCGGTGTGGCGCTCCCATTTGAGGCGGAATGCGCCGGCATCGAGCACGCAGTGGCCGTAGCGCATGTCGGGCGCATCAAGCCCGAATTCGCTTGCCAGTTGCTGCAGATGCAGCGGTTCGTGGTCGGGACTGCCATCGGCGTGCACGAACACGAGATAGCTGATGCGCGTCGGGCCGCGCAGCGGCATGGGCGGGCGTGAATGAACCTCGTCATTCAGTTCCTGGCGTAGCGGATGGGCTTTGTAAAGGGTCATGGCGGGCGGATCGCTTGTGTGGTGTGGGTTGCGGCCGGTGGCGCTCAGCGCGGTCGCTGGAACGCATGCACGAAGCGTTCCTTGCCGCTCGCCAAAAAACGCTCGACATCCCACGGGCCGGGTGCCAAGCGATGGTAGCAGGCGGGGTGAAAGACATAGGTCCACGCCCGCACCCGCGAGCCATCGTCGAGCGTCACCTCAATTGCCTCGCGCACATAATCGCTGCCCTCGAAACGGTCGAGCCGCGCCAGCGCATCGGGAGGGATGTCCAGATAAAGGCGACCGTCGACCTGGCTGCCCGCGTCGGGCCGAATACCGGGGTAGAGCTGGCTGCGCACCGGGTGACGGGCGTAGCCGTCGAGACGGGCCATTTGCGGCGTCCTTGTCAGCCCGGTGACCGCGGCGAAAACGTCGTCGAACATCAAGGTGCCGTAGGTAAAGCAGGCCTCAGCCATCGGCGCGGACGCCAACGAAAAACGGCACCCCGCAGGATGCCGTTGTCGTGCGCGGGGAAAACACGTCAGCGCACGACCTGACGCAGTTCGCCCGCCGCGTAGCGTGCCGCGATTTTGTCCAGCGACACCGGTTTGATGCGGCTTGCCTGGCCGGCACTGCCAAAGGCTTCGTAGCGCGCTTTGCACACTTGTTTTGCCGCTTCGCGCGCTGGCTTGTTGTACTCGCGTGGATCGAATTTGGACGGATTCTCGGCCATGAATTTGCGGATCGCGCCGGTCATGGCGAGGCGGATGTCGGTGTCGATGTTGATCTTGCGCACGCCATGCTTAATGCCTTCGACGATTTCCTCGACCGGCACGCCGTAAGTCTCGTTCATCTCGCCACCATACTGACGAATGATATCGAGCAGATCCTGTGGCACCGATGAAGATCCGTGCATTACCAGGTGCGTGTTGGGAATGCGCGCGTGAATGGCCTTGACGCGGTCGATGGCCAGGATGTCGCCCGTGGGCTTGCGGGTGAACTTATAAGCGCCGTGGCTGGTGCCGATGGCGATGGCGAGTGCGTCGCAGTCCGTCTGCTTGACGAAGTCGGCGGCCTCGTCGGGGTCGGTGAGCAGTTGCGAGTGATCGAGCGTGCCCTCGGCGCCGACACCGTCCTCCTCGCCCGCCTGGCCGGTCTCGAGCGAACCCAGGCAACCCAGCTCGGCCTCCACCGTCACGCCGATGGCATGCGCCATGTCCACCACCTTGCGGCTCACGTCGACGTTGTAATCGTATGAGGATGGCGTCTTGCCGTCTTCGAGCAGCGAGCCATCCATCATCACCGAGGTGAAGCCCGAGCGCATCGCACTGAGGCAGATCGCCGGCGACTGGCCATGATCCTGGTGCATGACAATGGGGATGTTGGGATAGGCCTCGACGGCGGCGTCGATGAGGTGGCGCAGAAAGGCTTCGCCGGCATAACGGCGGGCGCCTGCCGAGGCCTGCATAATCACCGGGCTGTCCATTTCGCTGGCCGCTTCCATAATGGCCTGAACCTGCTCGAGGTTGTTGACATTGAACGCGGGCAGACCGTAGGCGTTTTCCGCCGCATGGTCGAGAAGCTGTCGCATGGATACGAGCGGCATGAAGTGTCTCCTGAATTCGCTATGGCGAGAGCAGCGAGCCCAACGGGCGCGCGGCGGGGTTGGGGGAATGGCGCCATCTTACCGCGCTGCCTCGCCGCGCGGGGTGTCGGTCATCACAACGATCGGGCGACCATACATCACAGGGGCTGCGGGCGTCGCCACGCGACGGATTCGCCGCTCCGTGCGTCTCGTTTATTGAGTAAATAAGTTCTATATTGGCATTGACCAAGTGTGTCGGCCAGTCTAGCCTGATCCATGTTGCACGTGGTAACGCCCCGAATAAAAGCCGGAGACAACGCAATGCCAAAGAAAAGACAGGAAAAGGGAATTCACGAACTCTACGCGGAGGATCCGCAGCGCGCGGACTGGCTCGTTTGGGGGCGCAAGGTCGACCCTCACAGCCGCCGTGGCTTCCTCAAGAAGACCGGCTTGCTCGCCATGACGACAGCGGTCGGCGCGCACATCCCGTTCTGGGACAGGATGCCTGGCGGGCTCATTCCGGCCGCGCTCGCGGCGACCACCGAACCGTTCGTGATTCCCGGCCGCGAGGGCTTGGTGATACTCAACGACCGGCCGATCAATGCCGAAACGCCGCCCCACCTGCTCGACGACAAGATCACGCCGGCCAGCCGCATGTTCGTGCGTAATAACGGTATCCCGCCGGAGGAGAGTTCGGTTGATCCGGCGACGTGGACGCTGGAGATTGGTGGTGAATCCTGCGTGACACCGACCACCTTCACCATCGCCCAGCTCAAGGAACGCTTCGAACACCACACCTATCAGCTGCAGATCGAATGCGGAGGTAACGGCCGCGCCGAATTCAACCCGCCGGCCAAAGGTAACCAGTGGTCGCTGGGCGCCGTCGCCTGCCCGGAATTCACCGGGGTGCGCCTGCGCGACGTGCTCCAAGCCTGCGGCATGAAAGACGACGCGGTCTACATCGGCTACTACGGCGCGGATACGCATCTGAGCGGAGATCCGGACAAAGTGGTCATTTCACGTGGCGTGCCGATGGAAAAAGCGCTGGGTGACGAGACGCTGGTCGCCTGGGCAATGAACGGCGAAGACATCCCGGCGCTCAACGGTCATCCCTTGCGCCTGGTATGCGGCGGTTGGCCGGGATCGACCTCGGGCAAATGGCTCAAGAAAATCGACATTCGCAACAAGGAGCATGACGGCTCGAAAATGACCGGGCAGTCCTACCGCGTGCCATGCACCCCGGTCGCGCCGGGTACCGACGTGCCGGCGGAGAATATGTGCATCATCGAGTCGATGCCCGTCAAGTCGCTCATCACCTTCCCCAAATCGGGCCTCGTGCATCCCCAGGCGGACGCCTTTGCGCTGCGCGGGCACGCCTGGGCGGGCGATCTCGAGATAAACGAAGTGTTCGTTTCGACCGATTTCGGCGCGACCTGGCAAAAGGCCAAACTGGACAAGCCGGCAAACCCGATCGCCTGGCAGCATTGGAACGCCGAGGTGCGCTTCCCGACCACTGGCTATTACGAGGTCTGGGCGCGGGCCGTCGACAGTTCAGGCCGCTCGCAGCCGATGGTGATGCCGGCATGGAATCCGCGCGGCTACCTGAACAACGCGTGTCACCGCATCGCGGTGAAGGCGGTGTGAGCTATGACATCGATACTTAAAGGCAGCGGGCTCGCCGCGCTGTGCTGCTTCAGCATCGCAGCGGCAGCGAACGAAGTCGATCCCGAATCGGGCTTCATCATCGACGACAACTGGGAGGTGGTGAAGGCGAGTTGCACCGTATGCCACTCGGCCAAGCTGGTCACCGCGCAGCGTGGTTCGCGCGAGACCTGGGAGAGCATCATCCGCTGGATGCAGAAGACGCAGGGCCTGTGGACCTTCGAGCCGGTGATGGAGGGGCAGATTCTCGACTATCTGGCGAAGAATTATCCGCCGGGTGAATCCTATCGGCGCCAGCCCTTGGCGGCCGAACTGCTACCGCCGCAGTAGGTCCGCGGGCGATCCGGAACGCCGCGTGCGTTTCCCGCGCTGAC
>CBDULG010000091.1:0-10489 GCA_965367985.1 uncultured Rhodocyclaceae bacterium | reverse complement strand
GGCGTACCAGGCAAACCAGTACAGCGTCGTCGCCGCAATCGGCGCGCCATCCGCGTCGTAGGCTTGCGCGCGTTCGGCGCGCTTGTCGAAGCGGATTGAAATGCGCCGTCCGTCCAGCGTGTCCTCGAATACCGCAGGTGCCTTGTGCAATTCGGCAAAGGGATAAGCCTTGGTCGCGTTACCCAGGCTCACGCCGAGCACCCGCTCCTTGGGATGAAAGCCCGCGCTGCGAAAAGCGACCGGGAAGTACAGCGTTTCCTGTTCGGCGTAGCCCGCGTAGGGGTCGCGGTCGTAGGCACGGCCATGTCCGGTGTCGCGGGTCAGCACCTGGGTGGCAGGGTAGAGCATGCGCCAGTCGGCCCAGGTGGTGTGCGCCAGCGGCAATGCGGTCAGCACGCTGCCTTTCATGCGGCCCGAAACCGCCCGCCCCATGAGCTGCGACCACAGTGACTGGGTGGCGCGGTCGTAGAGCAGCACGTCGCTGTTATAGAGCAGGCCGGAGACGCCGAAATTGAGCACGGTGTCGCCCTGCTCGGCAACGAACGCCACGCCACTGCCGCACAGCGGGCAGTACGTGATGGCCACCGGCTGCCCGCCGATGCGGTCATTCACCACTTCATGCCAGTTCAGGATGCGGATCGGATAGGCGCGGGCGTCGCCGCGATGCATGATGCCGAGCACCGCGTCGTCCGCCTCAAGAAAGTCGGCGCGCGACGCCGAGACAAATTGCGGCCGGTCGATCGCCGGTATGCCGTCCTTGGGCGGACCGCCGTGGTGAATCTGATCGGCCGGAACGAGACTCTCCGACAGGTCGAAGCCGTTCTTGGTCTGCGCATGCGCGCTCAACGCCAGCGCGAGGCCGACAAGCAGCGCTGTTGCCATGCGAAAGGGGATCCGGGCGTTCATGATCGTGCTCCGCTATGTCTCTCACCCATTGGACACCGGCCAATGGGCGTGCCTTACACGCACGCCGGAATGGTCGCGGTGTGAATTCATAAGGTTATGTTTCCACAACAGAAACACGTGAAACATCGCGGTGCCACGCTGGCTTTGCAAGGACCGACACGGTAGAATCGCGCCCTTGCTCACTGGTAGCGACAATGCAGGACGCGTCATGCTCTACCCCGATCGATTCGATGTGATTGTTGTTGGCGGCGGCCATGCCGGCACCGAGGCCGCGCTGGCCGCGGCGCGCATGGGCGTGCGCACCCTGCTGCTCACGCACAATATCGAGACGCTGGGTCAGATGAGTTGCAATCCGTCGATCGGCGGCATCGGCAAAGGGCATCTGGTCAAGGAAGTCGACGCGCTCGGTGGGGCGATGGCCGCGGCCACCGACGAAGGCGGCATTCAATTCCGCATTCTCAACGCCTCGAAGGGTCCGGCGGTACGCGCCACGCGCGCCCAGGCGGACCGCGTGCTCTACAAGGCGGCGATCCGCCAGCGGCTGGAGAACCAGCCCAATCTGACCCTGTTCCAGCAGGCCGTGGACGACATCAGCGTCGAAGGTGACCGGGTCACCGGTGTGGTCACGCAACTGGGCATTCGATTCGCTGCGTCGACCGTCGTGCTCACCGCCGGTACCTTCCTCAACGGGCTGATCCACGTCGGGCTCGCGCGCCAGTCGGCGGGTCGCGCTGGCGACCCGCCGTCGCTGTCGCTCGGTCAGCGCCTCAAGGACATGGATTTGCCGCAAGGCCGGCTCAAAACCGGCACGCCGCCGCGCATTGACGGGCGCACGATCGATTTTTCAAAAACGACCGAGCAGGCCGGCGACGATCCGGTGCCGGTGTTCAGCTTTCTCGGCTCGGCAGCGCAGCACCCCGCGCAACGGCCGTGCTGGATCACCCAGACCAACGAGCGCACGCACGCGATCATTCGCGACAATCTCGACCGGTCGCCGCTGTACTCGGGCGCCATCGAGGGCGTCGGGCCGCGATACTGCCCGTCGATCGAAGACAAGATTCACCGCTTCGCCGACAAGAGCAGCCACAACATCTTTCTCGAGCCGGAAGGCTTGCAGACGCACGAGGTCTATCCCAACGGGATTTCAACCTCACTCCCTTTCGATGTCCAGCTGCAGGTTGTGCGCAGCATCGCCGGCATGGAGAACGCGCACATTCTGCGACCGGGCTACGCCATCGAATACGACTATTTCGATCCGCGTAATCTCAAGCGCAGCCTCGAGACGAAGACCTTCCACGGCCTGTTCTTCGCCGGCCAGATCAACGGCACGACAGGCTATGAAGAGGCCGCCGCACAAGGCCTGCTGGCCGGTGCCAACGCCGCGCTGCAAGTGCAGGCGCGCGAATCGTGGTGCCCGCGTCGCGACGAGGCCTATCTGGGCGTGCTGGTGGACGATCTGATCACGCGTGGGGTGGCCGAGCCCTACCGCATGTTCACCTCGCGCGCCGAGTATCGGCTCAGTCTGCGCGAGGACAATGCCGATCTGCGTCTGACCGAAAAGGGCCGCGAGCTGGGGCTGGTGGACGACGCGCGGTGGGCGGTCTTCTGCGCCAAACGCGACGCCATCGAGCGCGAAACGGCGCGCTTGAAAGCCGCCTGGGCGCGTCCCGCGGCGGTGCCAACGGCGGCGGCTGAAGCGGTGGTCGGCAAGGCGCTCGAACGCGAAACGACATTCTTCGAATTGCTGCGCCGTCCCGGCGTCCGCTACGCCGACTTGATGACACTGCCGGGCGCGCCCGAAGATCCGCAGACCGATCCGCGGGTGGTCGAGCAACTCGAAATCGCCGCGCAATACCAGGGCTATATCGACCGTCAGCAGGAGGAGGTTGCGCGCACCGTACAGGCCGAAACGACGCCATTGCCGCTCGACATGGACTACGGCCAGGTGCGCGGCCTGTCGCGCGAAGTGCAGCAGAAGCTGTCCGAACACCGCCCCGAAACGATCGGCCAGGCCGGTCGCATCCAGGGCATGACGCCGGCGGCGATCTCGTTGCTGCTGGTCCATCTCAAACGCCGGCGAAGTACCGCGGCCCTTGACGACAAACAAAAATCCGCATGAGTGTTACTGACACGACCGAACTTGCCAGCGGGCTGGCCGCGATGGCGATCGAACTGCCGCCTGCCGCCCACGACACACTGGCGGCCTACGCAGCGCTGCTCGCCAAATGGAACAAGGTATACAACCTCACCGCCATTCGCGACGCCGAGCAGATGCTGACACACCACCTGCTCGATTCGTTGTCCGTGCTGCCGCATTTACGCAGCGTCTCGCGACTGGCCGACGTCGGCTCCGGGGGCGGCCTGCCCGGTATTCCACTGGCCATCGCGCGACCCGATATGGCGGTGACCTCGATCGAGACGGTCAACAAGAAAGCGAGCTTCCAGCAGCAGGCGAAAATCGAGCTGGAGCTTGCCAACTTCGAGCCGGTATGTGCGCGTGTCGAGGAGGTGCGGCGCGATCCGGGCTTCGACGGCATCATCTCGCGCGCCTTTGCCGAGCTGGCCGATTTCCTGCATTTGACCGCACATCTGCTTGCCCCGGGAGGGCGCTTTTACGCCATGAAAGGCGTTCATCCGCACGAAGAAATCGCCCGCCTGCCGGCCGGCTTTCGGGTGAGCGAGGCGGTGACCTTGCGTGTTCCGGGACTGGACGCGCAGCGCCATCTGATCATCATCGAACGGGACGAAGCCGCCTGATGGCTCGCATTTTCTGTATTGCCAACCAGAAGGGTGGCGTGGGCAAAACCACCACCTGCGTCAATCTGGCGGCGGCGCTGGCGGCGCGCAGGCAACGTGTCCTGCTGGTCGATCTCGACCCGCAGGGTAACGCCACCGGCGGCAGCGGCATCGACAAGCGCGCGCTCACACGGTCGGTGTACCACCTGCTGGTCGGCCTGGCCGACTTCGCCGCGGTATGCACGCGCTCGCCCTCGGGCAAATACGACGTGGTCCCGGCGAACCGCGATCTGGCCGGCGCGGAAGTCGAGATGGTCGAACTCGAGGCGCGCGAGAAGCGGCTCAAGAAGGTGCTTGCCGCGGTGTCAGATAATTACGATTTCGTGCTTATCGACTGCCCGCCGTCGCTTTCGCTGCTGACCCTCAACGGGCTCTGTGCGGCCCATGGCGTGATCATTCCGATGCAGTGTGAGTACTACGCGCTCGAAGGCCTGTCCGATCTGGTCAATACGATCAAGAAGGTGCATGCCAATCTCAACCGGGATCTCAAGATCATCGGTCTGCTGCGCGTGATGTTCGATGCGCGCATGACCTTGCAGCAACAGGTGTCGAACCAGCTCGAGAGCCATTTCGGTGACAAGGTGTTCAAGGCGGTGGTGCCGCGCAATGTGCGCCTCGCCGAGGCGCCCAGTCACGGCATACCCGGCGTGCTGTACGACCCCGCTGCGAAGGGTGCGCGGGCTTATTTGGCGTTCGCCAAGGAAATGATCCAGCGCATGTCGTCGCTGTGATCGATTGACGCGAGAGAAGACGATGGCGCCTCCAAAACTCAAAGGACTTGGCCGCGGACTGGATGCCCTGTTGGCCGGTGACCGTGCTGACGACGCGGACAAGGGCGAATTGCAGACCCTGCCGCTCGAAGCCTTGCGGCCGGGGAAATATCAGCCGCGCACGCGCATGGACCCCGGGTCGCTCGAAGAGCTTGCCGCGTCGATTCGCGTGCAGGGCGTCATGCAGCCGATTCTGGTAAGGCCGCTCGACGACGATCGCTACGAAATCATCGCCGGCGAGCGGCGCTGGCGTGCCAGCCAGATCGCCGGCCTGGATGCGGCGCCTTGTCTGGTGCGCGACATTCCGGACGAAGCCGCGCTGGCGATGTCGCTGATCGAGAACATCCAGCGCGAGAATCTGAATCCGCTCGAAGAGGCGGCCGGCCTTCAGCGCCTGATCGAAGAATTCGAGATGACTCACCAGCAAGCGGCGGATGCTGTTGGCCGCTCGCGCTCGGCGGCGAGCAATTTGCTGCGTCTTTTGCACCTCGCCTCGCCCGTCCAGGAGTTGCTCATGGCTGGCGACATCGAAATGGGTCACGCGCGGGCGCTGCTGCCGCTCGATGGCGCCGGGCAGATTCAGTTGGCCAATCGCGCAGCGACACGAGGGCTTTCGGTGAGGGAAGTCGAGCGCCTTGTCCACCACGAGTTAAAGCCGCGCAGCCTGCGTGTCAGACCGCTGCCCGATCGCGACCTGCAGCGACTCGAAGAGGCACTCGCCGATTCGCTTGGCGCAACGGTCAAAATCCGCGCGAATCGAAAGGGCGCTGGCCATCTGTCCGTCGCCTTCGGCAGTCTGGACCAACTCGATGCGCTGCTCGAACGACTGCGTTGATGTCAAACGGCGCCGATTCAGTGATGTCTGGCTGCGCGGGCACCTTGTTGCAATGCACAATGGTTTGACTTTGATTTCTTTAGCCCATACTATTTGCCGGAATTTTTTGCGATCCACCCGCGAGGAAACGGGTCGATCCGCGTGAGGGGAGGGATGTTCAGGGCTGTCGGTTTCCAGCTGATCGCGACACTTGTTGCGACCTTGCTGGCGGCAGCGTTGTTCGGCAAGAATGGCGTCGTTTCTGCCGCCGTTGGCGGGCTGGTTTGCGTGTTGCCGAACGCCATGTTTGCCTTGCGGTTGACCGTCTCCGGTCGACGTCATCCCGCCGCTTACCCGGCCGTATTTTTCGTTGGCGAATTCATCAAGGTCGCCGCGATTGTGGGATTACTGGCGTTGGCAGCAGTATCGATCGAAGGGCTCCACTGGGGTGCGTTACTGATCGGAATGGTGTTTGCGCTTAAAGCGAATTTGTTTGCATTTTGGGTGAAAAAATAACCATGGCCACAGGGCACGCTCCCACCGCATCCGAGTACATCGTCCATCACCTGACCCAGCTCAATACCTCGGGTCACGCGCAAGAAAACGTCATCGACTGGTCGATTCTCAATATCGACACCTTGTTCTATTCCATGCTCATCGGCGGCATAACAGTCTATATGCTGTGGCGCGCCGCCACGCGTGCCACGTCGGGCGTTCCCGGACGATTCCAGGCGGGCGTCGAAATCCTCGTCGAAATGGTCGCCGACCAAGCCAAGGGCATCGTGCACAGTGCCGAATCGCGCAAGTTCGTCGCGCCACTGGCGCTCACCGTTTTCGTCTGGATCTTCCTGATGAATGCGATGGACCTGCTGCCTGTCGATTTGCTGCCGCGTATCGGCGAGCTTTTCGGAATCAAGTACATGCGGGTTGTCGCCACGGCAGACCTCAATGGTGCGCTCGGTCTTTCGATCGGCGTCCTGCTCGTGTGCATCTTCTACAACGTCAAGATCAAGGGCGCAAAGGGCTGGGTGCACGAACTATTCACCGCGCCGTTTGGCAGCCACCCGCTGCTCTACCCGGTCAACTTCCTCATGCAGATGATCGAGTTTCTCGCCAAAACCATCTCGCACGGCATGCGACTGTTCGGCAACATGTACGCGGGCGAACTGGTCTTCATGCTGATCGCGTTGATGGGTGGCACGGCCACGATCGCGGGCTTCTTCGGCCATGTCGTGGCAGGCACCATCTGGGCAATTTTCCACATCCTGATCATCACCTTGCAGGCCTTCATCTTTATGATGCTCGCGCTGGTGTATGTCGGTCAGGCACACGAAAGTCACTAAGCTTTCTGTTTAACCCGGTTTCAAAGCAAACCACCTTTTCTCTCAAGGAGTCGTCATGGAAAACGTTTTGGGTTTTGTTGCGCTGGCTGCCGGTCTGATCATCGGTCTGGGTGCCGTCGGCGCATGTATCGGTATCGGCATCATGGGCAGCAAGTACCTCGAGGCTTCCGCCCGCCAACCCGAGCTGATGAATGCCCTGCAGACCAAGATGTTCCTGCTGGCCGGTCTGATCGACGCCGCATTCCTGATCGGCGTTGGTATCGCCATGATGTTCGCGTTTGCCAACCCGTTCCTGCTCTGAGTCTCGGGTCGTTTCCGACTAACGCACCATAAGGACATCGCAACGTGAATCTGAACGCTACCCTGATAGCTCAGCTCGTTGTGTTCTTCATTCTGGTTTGGTTCACGATGAAATTCGTGTGGCCACCCATAGTGAAAGCACTGGACGAGCGCGCGGAGAAGGTCGCGGACGGGCTGGCGGCTGCGGACAAGGCCAAGGCTGATCTGGCTCACGCCGAGAAGAAGGTTGTCGAGGAAATGCGCAAGGCCCGCGAATCGGCCAGCGAAGCGCGCACTTCCGCTGAAAAGCAGGCATCCCAAATCGTCGACGACGCCCGAGCCGAAGCCAACCGCATCATCGCCCAGGCGCGCGAGGCCGCAGAAGGCGAAGCCGCCGCTGCTGCCCAACGCGTCAAGGAAGCCCTGCGCGACCAAATCGCCACCCTCGCCGTGGCCGGCGCAGAGAAGATTCTGCGCAAGGAAGTCGACGCCAAGGCACATGCCGAATTGCTGGCCAACCTGAAACAGGAGCTTCAATAAGTCATGGCCGAGAACGTCACCATCGCGCGTCCCTACGCCGAAGCCGCGTTCAAGCAGGCGAGGGGGGCCGATGCGCTGGGGCCCTGGTCGGAAGCGCTTGACCGGATGGCGGCTGTCGTCGCCGATCCGCAGATGAAAGACTGCATCCACAATCCCAAGCTCAACAAGGACAACTTGAGCCAGTTGCTCAGCGACGTTGTCGGAGACAAGCTTGATGACGCGCAGGCGAATTTCATGCGCGTCCTGGTTGATAACGGACGTCTGCAAGTGCTTCCCGAGATCCGTGACCTGTTTGTTGAACTTAAGAACGAACATGAAGGCGTGGTCGACGCAGAAATCGTCTCTGCCTTTCCGCTCGAAGACGCTGCGGTGAAGAAGCTGACGCAAACGTTGAAGAGCCGCTTCAAGGCCAAGTTGAATGTGTCCGTGACGGTCGATCCCGAATTGATTGGCGGGGTCACGATCACGGTTGGCGATGACGTCATCGACGCCTCGGTCCGCGGCAAGCTCGCGAACATGGCCGCTGCGCTTAAAGTTTAGGAGCATTGGAATGCAACTCAACCCCTCTGAAATCAGTGATCTGATCAAGAGCCGGATCCAGGATCTTCAGCTTGCCGCCACCTCGCGCAACGAAGGCACTGTCGTATCCGTCACCGACGGTATTTGCCGAGTTCATGGTCTGGCTGACGTGATGCAGGGCGAAATGCTGGAGTTCCCCGGTAACACCTTTGGCCTCGCACTCAACCTCGAACGCGATTCGGTCGGCGCGGTCGTGCTGGGCGAATACGAGCACATCACCGAAGGCGATACTGTCAAGGCAACCGGCCGAATCCTCGAAGTGCCCGTCGGCCCCGAACTGATCGGCCGCGTGGTGAATGCGCTCGGCCATCCAATCGATGGAAAAGGACCGATCAATGCCAAGCTGACGGACAAGATCGAGAAGGTTGCGCCGGGCGTTATCGACCGTCAATCGGTGTCTCAGCCGGTGCAGACCGGTTTGAAGTCCGTCGATGCAATGGTGCCGATCGGTCGCGGTCAGCGCGAGTTGATCATTGGCGACCGTCAGACCGGCAAGACCGCCGTCGCGGTTGACGCGATCATCAACCAGAACGGCGAGAACATGTTCTGCGTCTACGTGGCGATTGGTCAGAAGGCGTCGACCGTAGCCAACGTCGTGCGCAAGCTCGAAGAGCACGGCGCGATGGAATACACCATCGTCGTTGCGGCAACCGCCTCCGAGTCGGCCGCCATGCAGTATCTGTCAGCGTATGCCGGCTGCACGATGGGCGAGTATTTCCGCGATCGTGGGCAGGACGCGCTGATCGTTTACGATGACTTAACCAAACAGGCATGGGCATATCGTCAGGTTTCGTTGCTCCTGCGCCGTCCGCCCGGGCGTGAAGCTTATCCTGGGGACGTGTTCTACTTGCACTCGCGCTTGCTCGAGCGCGCCGCACGTGTCAATGCCGACTATGTCGAGAAGGTCACCAACGGTGAAGTCAAGGGCCAGACAGGTTCGCTGACCGCACTGCCGGTAATCGAAACACAAGCCGGCGACGTGTCAGCCTTCGTGCCGACCAACGTCATCTCGATTACCGACGGTCAGATCTTCCTCGAAAGCGATCTGTTCAACGCGGGTATCCGCCCTGCCATCAATGCCGGTATTTCGGTCTCGCGGGTCGGTGGCGCAGCCCAGACCAAGGTGATCAAGAAGCTTGGTGGCGGCGTCCGCCTGGCACTCGCCCAGTATCGCGAGTTGGCCGCGTTTGCCCAGTTCGCATCCGACCTGGACGAAGCGACGCGCAAGCAGCTGGAACGTGGTCGTCTCGTCACCGAGTTGATGAAGCAGCCGCAGTATTCACCCATGTCGGTGGCGGATATGGCGATCACGCTGTTCGCGTCCAACAACGGTTACTTCGACGACGTGGAAGTCAGCCGCGTGCTCGCCTGCGAGGCGGCGCTGCACCAGTTCATGAAGACCAAGCACGCAGACCTCATGGAACGCATCGAAAGCACCAAGAATCTCGACGGTGACGACGAAAAGACCCTGGTTTCGGCCATCGAAGACTTCAAGAAGACCTGGGCCTGATAAGGCGTACGGAGGCGGAGTATGGCAAGCGGCAAGGAAATCCGTACGAAGATCAAGAGCGTCCAAAACACGCGCAAGATCACCAAGGCCATGGAGATGGTGGCCGCATCGAAGATGCGCAAGGCGCAGGAACGAATGCGCGCCGCCCGCCCTTTTGCAGAAAAGGTTCGGCGGCTCGCAGCAAACCTGTCGCAAGCGAATATCACCGAGTATCAGCATCCCTTTCTGGCCAGCAAGGGCGACGTCAAACGCGTTGGCATCATCCTCGTGACGACGGACAAGGGGCTTTGCGGCGGGCTCAACACCAACGTATTGCGTCTCGCCGTGAATGCGATGAAGGAGTGGGAAAGCAAGGGTGTGAGCGAGATCCGTGCGACCTGCATCGGCACGAAGGGTTACAGCTTCATGCAGCGCATCGGCGTCAACGTCATGTCGCACGCCACCGGGCTGGGCGACACCCCTCACCTCGAAACGCTGATCGGACCCGTCAAGGTGATGATGGACGCCTTTCAGACTGGCGAGCTCGACGTGGTGTATTTGGCCTATACCGGCTTCATCAATACGATGAAGCAGGAGCCAGAGGTCGAGCAGTTGCTTCCACTCACCGGTGATCGGCTCGGTGCGCCAGAAGGTTCATGGGACTATCTCTATGAGCCCGATCCGCAGGTCGTGATCGACGAGTTGTTGGTGCGTTACGTAGAGGCGCTGATCTACCAGGCGGTGGCAGAAAACATGGCGTCCGAGCAAAGCGCTCGCATGGTCGCCATGAAGGCTGCCTCCGACAACGCGAAGGATGTGATCGGCGAGCTTCAGCTGATTTACAACAAGACGCGACAGGCTGCGATTACCAAGGAGCTGGCCGAAATTGTGGGCGGCGCCGCCGCGGTGTGATGGATATTGATTTAAGGACATGACGATGAGTAACGGTACGATCGTACAAAGTATCGGCGCC
>CBDULG010000090.1:0-10522 GCA_965367985.1 uncultured Rhodocyclaceae bacterium | reverse complement strand
CTGCAAGCCGGCCGCGAAACCGATCTCACCCAGCCGCTGGACGCGATTTCGGAAATCAATCTGCACACGCCGGCACTTCTGCCGAGCGACTACTGCATCGATGTGCAGGAACGGCTGACGCTCTACAAACGCCTTGCCAACGCGAAAGACGAAGACGGCTTGCGCAATTTGCAGGAAGAGCTCATC
Source organism: uncultured Rhodocyclaceae bacterium (assembly GCA_965367985.1). Classification (GTDB taxonomy): domain Bacteria; phylum Pseudomonadota; class Gammaproteobacteria; order Burkholderiales; family Rhodocyclaceae; genus Nitrogeniibacter. The sequence continues at coordinate 10,336 of CBDULG010000090.1, read as the reverse complement.
GACCGCTTCGGCGAGCTGCCGCCGCAAACCGTGGCGCTGCTCGAAACGCATCGGCTGCGCGTCATGCTGCATGACATGGACGTGGTCAAGCTGGATGTATCGGAGGCGCAACTGAGCATCCAGTTCGGACCGCGCGCACCGATCGATCCGGTCAAGGTCATCACCTTGGTGCAGAAGGATCGGAATACGCGCATGGCCGGCCAAGATCGCCTCGTCCGGGCGATCGAAAGCCCCGGCGTGAAACAACGCGTGACTGCCGTGCGCGCGCTACTCGACGAGCTGCGCTGAGTCGGTACGGGTGCGCGACAGGGCGCGCGACAACGCCGAGGGACTCTCATAACCGGCGGCCTGCGCCGCACGCTTGAGGCCGCTGCCCGCCTCGATCACGCGCCGCGCGATGGTCATGCGATAGGCGTTGAGATAGCGCCGCGGCGTAACACCCAGCCGCTCGCGAAAACGCAACGCAAAGGCGGTGCGAGACAAGCCGGCCTCCTCCGCCATGCGCTCGATCGACCAGGGCGCCGCGGGATTCGCATGCATCGCCACCAGCGCACGCGCCAGCCCCGGATCGCCCAGCCCTGACAGCACGCCGCGCGGCAACACATTGCGCGCCACCAGGTGGCGCAGCAAGGCGATGAGTAAGATTTCGCCCGCGTGGTTCAGCAAAATGCCACCGGCACAGCGCGGGTTATCGAGTTCCGATGCGATGAGGCCAATGATCTGCGTGAGGTCGGGCGTGGCGTCATCGAGCGGTAGATGCAGCGGCGCCTCGAAGGCGTCGAGTAACAAGGGCGCAGCAGGCCCGTCGAAACGTACTGCCGCGCACAGCACATGGCAGCGCTCACCGGGTTGCGGACGCACCGCATGGCTACGGCGGCTGCTGGCGATCGCTATCGACGGCGCGCGCATCAAAGCCTGCGTCGCGCAAGCGCTGCCGTCGAAGCGCGCCGTGCCATCGACCAGCAAATGCACATGCAAATCGGCATTGACGTCGGCCGTGATGTCCGCGGCGTGAACATGATCGAAGGCAAGATCGCCGGCGTGGGCTATGTCGATCTGCGGCATGAGACCGGTGACGAGCGTCGTCAGGCGGTCGAGACGTGGGTAGGAAGGCATATTTCGTACACTATGCAACAAGAAGTGAACAAATAGTTGCATGCCGTGTTGAATACTCCAAGCACTAATCTCGCCGGAGTCGTCGCAGTGCCCTCCGTGGCGCCGCGCGAAAATTCATGACGCATCTCGTCCCGCGCCAGCCCGTACCCAATGTTGTTGTTGAAACACTCGACGGCGATCGCTTCGATCTGCACGCCGCCACGCCCGCGACCTTTTCCCTGATCGCCTTCTATCGCGGTCTGCACTGCCCGGTATGCGCCAAGTACCTCATGGAACTCGAACGGCTGGCGCCCGATTTCGCCGAGCGTGGCGTCGCCAGCATCGCCATTTCATCCGACACGCGCGAGCGCGCCGAGGCGATGGCGACCAAGGTGCGGGCACGCACGCTGCGCTTCGGTTACGGCCTGCCGCTGGATGTGGCGCGCCAATGGGGCTTGTACATTTCGGCCAGCCGCGGGACCACGTCGATCGGCATCGAGGAACCGGCGCTGTTCGCCGAACCCGGCCTGTTCATCATGCGCCCGGACAACACACTCTATTACGGCGCGGTGCAAACCATGCCATTCGCCCGGCCTTTGTTCTCCGAACTGCTCGACGCCGTCGATTTCGTGTTGAAAAACAACTATCCGGCACGCGGCGAGTACACCGGCCCGGTTTGAGCCGTCCGCTGCGCTCGCGCCGCACCGGGACGGGTGATTCGGTCCGCCGATCCCGGACTCCACTGCGCTGCATCGGGGCACGTCCTCGTGCGGCAACACCAGTCCGCGTCGCGCGCCACCGAGGCCCTCACAACAATATGTCGATCACGTCACGGTCGCGCTAAAATGGTGGACTTTCGTCGCAAGTAAAAGAGCGCGCCATGACCGTTGCACAGACTGAAAACCTCAACATTGTTGCCCAGGAACACATGCCCTCGCCGGTGGAGATCAAGGAGCAACTTCCGCTTTCCGAATTGGCCGCCAGCACCGTGCTCAAGGGGCGACGCACGCTGCAGGCAATTCTCGACCGCGAGGACCCGCGCATGTTCGTGGTGGTCGGCCCGTGCTCGATTCACGATCCGGTGGCCGGACTCGACTACGCGAAGCGCCTCAAGGCGCTCGCCGACGAGTTGTCCGATGCGCTCGTTCTCGTCATGCGCGTGTATTTCGAGAAGCCGCGCACGGCGACCGGCTGGAAGGGCTACATCAACGATCCCTATATGGACGACTCCTTCCGCATCGACGAAGGCATGGCCAAGGCACGTCAGTTCCTGCAGGACGTCAACGAACTCGGCCTGCCGGCCGCCACCGAAGCGCTCGATCCGATCGCGCCGCAGTATTACGGCGACCTGGTGAGCTGGACGGCGATCGGCGCGCGCACCGCCGAATCGCAGACCCACCGCGAAATGGCCTCCGGCCTGTCGACACCGGTGGGCTTCAAGAATGGTACCGACGGCTCGCTCGACGCGGCGATCAACGGCATCGTTTCGGCCGCCAGCCCGCACAGCTTCCTCGGCATCAACGGCAACGGTCGTTCAGCGGTATTGCGCACGCGCGGCAACCCCTACGGCCATGTCGTGCTGCGTGGCGGCGGTGGCCGGCCGAACTACGATACGGTATCGATCAACCTGGCAGAAAAAGCGCTCGCCAAGGCCGAATTGCCCGTCAACATCGTGGTTGACTGCTCGCACGCCAATTCCTGGAAAAACCCGGAATACCAGCCGCTGGTGATGCGCGATGTGATCCACCAGATCCGCGAAGGAAATAGTTCGGTGGTCGGCACCATGATCGAGAGCTTCATCGAAGCGGGCAATCAGAAGATCCCCGCCGATCTGAGCCAGCTCAAGTATGGCTGTTCGGTGACCGACGCCTGTGTGAGCTGGGAGACCACGGTCGACATGCTGCGCCAGGCGCGCGAAACTTTGCGCGGGATATTACCGACGCGAGCCGCCGCCGCATGAATCTGGTGTTGCTCGGTGACGATCTCGAAACCCGGCTGCTCAAGACGCTCGCAAAGCAGACCGGCGCCCGCGCCATCGAGCAAATCCACCCCGCCGCGTTCCGCATTGTCGACGCCCGGTCGCGAGAAGGCGTCGCGGCAGTGTGCGATGCCGCTGGCGTAGATTACGCCTTCGTGCCGGGCGGGCGACGGCTGGAAGACTTCGGCCTCTTCGTCACCGACATGGACTCGACGCTGATCGACATCGAATGCATCGACGAGATCGCCGCCGAGTGCGGTGCCAAGGCGCAGGTGGCGGAGATCACCGAAGCGGCGATGCGCGGTGAAATCGACTTTCGCCAATCGCTGAAGCGGCGCGTCGCGCTGCTCGCCGGCCTCGATGTGAGCGCGCTCGATACGGTTTACGAGAAACGGCTGCGCCTCAACCGCGGTGCCGAGGCGCTCATGCGCGGGCTCAAGGCGGCGCAGATCAGCACCGTGCTGGTATCGGGCGGATTCACCTTTTTTACCGATCGCCTGCAGGCGCGGCTCGGTTTCGATCACGCTTACGCCAACCGTTTGGAGGTCAGCGACGGCAAACTCACTGGCGCGGTGAGTGGTCCGGTGGTCGACGGCGAGGCGAAGGCCGCACATCTGTGCCGCGTACGTGACGACATGGCGCTGCCGGAGGACCGCGTGATTGCCGTGGGCGACGGCGCCAACGATGTGCCGATGCTGCGCGCCGCCGGTTTTGGGGTTGCCTTCCGCGCCAAACCCGTGTTGCGCCGCGAAGCCGATTGCAGCCTCAACCACAGCGGCCTCGACGCGATCCTCGATCTGTTCGAGCGCTGAGCGCCAGCCGCCCGGCGCTGCGACCCCTGCCATGCCGGCATTCTCCACCGACCGTCCGGTCGCCTTGTTCGATGACAAGCTCGGCGATTCCCCAACCCGCCGCCTGAGCGGCTGCATCGGCACGCTGCGCTGCGACACGCCGGCGCAAATCGACGCCACCTTCGCGGCCATCGACGCCGCGCAAGCGGCCGGCCATTGGGTCGCAATCGCCGCGGCCTTTGAACTGGGCTACGCACTCGAAGCGCGCCTCGCGCCGCAACGCCCGGCCAGCGATAGGCCGCTGTTGCAAGCCTGGATTTTCACGCGCTGCGATGTGCTCGACGACGCCGCCTGCGACGGCTGGCTGACCGCGGGTGACGGCCCCGCCGGACTGCTCGACTGGAAATTGGACCTAGCGCGCGGCGACTACCTTGCGGCGGTCGAGCGCGTGCAGCGCTACATCGCCGAAGGCGACTGCTACCAGGTGAACTTCACCTTCCCGTGCAGCGCGCGCGCCTTCGGCACGCCGCACGCGCTCTACCATTTGCTGCGCACCGCGCAGCCCGTGCCCTACGGTGCTTTCATTCATCATGCCGACGGCTGCATCCTGTCGCGCTCGCCGGAACTCTTCGTCGCACGGCGCGGCGAGATCCTCACCTGCAAGCCGATGAAAGGCACGGCGCCAGCCGACGCGTCGGCCAGCGCGCTCACCGAAAGCGTAAAAGACCGCGCCGAAAACGTGATGATTGTCGACCTCATCCGCAACGACCTTGGGCGTCTCGCGCCACCGGGCGGGGTGAGCGTGCCCAAGCTGTTCGACGTCGAACGCTATCGCACGCTGTGGCAGATGACGTCGACTGTCACCGCCGCGCCGGTCACCGCCGATCTGCGCACGATATTCGGGGCGCTGTTTCCCTGCGGTTCGGTTACCGGCGCGCCGAAAATCCGCGCCATCGAGATCATCCGCGAACTCGAGCGCACGCCGCGCGGCGTCTATTGCGGCGCCCTCGGCTGGCTCGCGCCGGACGGCGATTTCTGCTTCAACGTACCAATCCGCACGCTCGAGATCGACCCGCTCGGCCAGGTCCGATTCGGCACCGGCAGTGGCATTGTGCATGACTCGTCGCCCGCCGGCGAGTGGGAAGAATGCCGCCTCAAGACGCGCTTTCTCGAGAACCTGCCGAGTACGATAAAACTGATCGAAACGCTGCGTTGCGAGCCGGCCGGCGCGACGCCCTACCCGTGGCTCGATGATCACCTGTCGCGCCTGTGCGATTCGGCGCGCGCCTTCGCGTATCCGCTCGACCGTGCGAAGGTTCGTGCACGGCTTGAAGCCCTCGCCGCGGCTGTTGAAGGCCCGCAGCGCGTGCGCCTCACGCTGGCCGGCGATGGCGCCGTGACGCTCACACATGCGCCGCTCGACACGCTGCCCACACGGCCGACCGTTGTGCTGGCAGACGCCGCGCTCGACCCTGCCGATCCGCTGTTGCGGCACAAGACCACCGCACGCGCGCTGTACGACGCGACTTTGAAAGTGGCGCTGGCGGGCGGGCATTTCGACGCGCTGTTCTTCAACACGCGGGGCGAATTGGCGGAGGGCTGTCGCAGCAACGTATTTGTCGAGCGCGACGGCGTGCTGCTTACCCCGCCGGAAGCGGCAGGCCTGCTCAATGGCATCTGCCGACGGCGCCTGCTGCGCGAAGGGCGCGCAGCAGAGGCAACACTGACGCGCGAAGACCTTTTTGCGGCGCGTCGGGTTTACGTTGGCAATGCCGTGCGCGGGTTGGTCGAGGTGCGGATCGTGTGAGCGGGCGCATGATTATTCGCGCCGCTCGTCCAAACGCGATTCGCCGCCCGCCGCGGCACCCAGTTTCCCCAGGGTTCGTTATTCGCCGCTGTCACCGCCCGCGCGCTGCCACACCGGCTCGCGAAACGCCTCGACGAGGTAGTCGATCAACACGCGTATTTTCAGCGAGAGGTGTTTGCGCGACGGATATACCGCGTAGATGCCAAGCGATTCGATGCGACACTCCGGCAGCACTTCGACCAAATTGCCGCTCGCCAAGGCACGGTAAGCAAGAAAATCGGGGTGCTGCACAATGCCCTGGTGTGCCAGCGCGACGGCATGACAGGTCTCGCCATTATTGGCGCGCATGCGCGGCCGGGTGATTACTTCGCGCGGGCCGTCGGCGGTTACAAAGTGCCAGGTGTCGCCATCTGCCGCATAGTTGTAACCGATCACCGCGTGGTCGGCGAGCGCCTCGACGTTCGCGGGCCATCCGTGGCTGGCGAGGTAATCGGGCGTCGCGCAGGCGACGATGCGTGTCGTCGCCAGTTTTCGATACACCAGTGTCGAGTCACGCATGCGGCTGATGCGAACGACCACGTCGTAGCCTTCATTCACCACGTCGATTTGCCGATCGGAGAGGTCGACCTCGATCTCGACATCCGGATAGCGCGACATGAAGGGTCCCCACAAGGGCGCCAGATGAAGAATGCCGAAGGAAAACGGCGCGTTGATGCGCAGTTTGCCGACCGGATGACCGGTCACTTCGCCGACCGCGCTGTCCGCCTCTTCCACCTCTGCCAGAATCTGTTTGCAGCGATCGTAATAGGCGCGTCCGGCTTCGGTGATCGACAAGCGCCGCGTGGTGCGCTGAAGCAGCCGCGCGCCCAACCGCGCCTCAAGTTCGATGATTGCCCGCGAGACCGCCGCCTTCGACACGTGCAAGTTGTCGGCCGCGCCGACAAAGCTGCCCGCCTCGACGACCGCGACGAAGCATTCCATTGAGCCGAGCCGGTCCATTGTTCCGCTCCCGTTGACAGTCAATCCACAGATCGGCGCTTTATCTACGCCAGATCAGACAATATCCTGCACATCATCAACTCAACACGCAACTGGAACGGGCCCAATCGATGGAACTGCCGACCCTCTTCATCTCGCATGGCTCGCCGATGTTCGCGCTGCAACCCGGCCGCGCCGGCGCTCAATTGACTGCACTCGGCGCGCACCTGCCAAAACCGCGCGCCGTGCTGGTGCTCTCGCCGCACTGGATGACGCGTGATTTTCAGGTGCTGGGCGCGGCGCAGCCGGAAACCATTCATGATTTCGGCGGCTTTCCCGAGACGTTGTACGGGCTGGATTACCCCGCACCGGGTGCGCCGGATGTCGCCGCTGAAGTTGTTTCGTCGCTCGCCGGCCACGGCATCGACGCCCGCATCGACACGGTGCGCGGTCGCGACCACGGCGCCTGGGTGCCGCTCATGCATCTGTTTCCCGGCGCGAACGTGCCGGTGCTGCAACTCTCGCAGCCGCGCACGCCATCGCCGCTAATTCTGCTGGAGCTCGGCCGCGCGGTGTCGAATCTGCGCTCTCGAGGCCTGCTGATCGTCGGCTCGGGCAGTCTCACGCACAATTTGCGCGACATCGGTGCCGACGAGACTACCGGCGCCTACGCCGGCGAGTTTGCAAATTGGGTCGCGGCACGGATCGCCGAGGGCGACTTGCATGCCCTGCTCGACTACCGGGCACAAGCGCCCAGCGCGCAGCGCGCCCACCCGACCGACGAGCACTTTCTCCCGCTGTTTTTTGCTATCGGCGCGGCCAACGCACGCTGGACCGTGTCGCAACGAATTGGCGGCGGCATTGTCCATGGTGCCTTGAGCATGGACAGTTTCATTTTTGCCGACATCACGGCGCCCGCAGGAGAATTAGACTCCGGGACCCAGCTCACGACGGAGCCATCATGACGGATCATCGCTACACCTCGACGGCGATCACGCTGCACTGGCTTATCGCGCTGGGCATCATCAGCACGTTCGCGCTTGGCCTTTACATGACCGAACTGGACCTGTCCCCGACCAAGCTCAAGCTGTATTCGTATCACAAATGGATCGGCGTCACGCTGTTCGTGCTGGCCGTCGCCCGCCTCGGCTGGCGGCTCACCCATCCCGCGCCACCGCTGCCCGACACCATGCCGCCGTTGTTACGCACGGGCGCGACGGTGGCCCACTGGTTGCTGTATGCGCTGATGTTCCTGATCCCGATTTCAGGCTGGCTGATGAGTTCCGCCAAGGGATTTCAGACGGTATGGTTCGGCATCCTGCCGCTGCCCGACCTGCTGGCCAAGGACAAGGCCACGGGCGACGCGCTGCTGCTCGTGCACAAGGCGCTCAATTTCACTCTGCTCGGCCTCTTCGTAGCGCATGTCGGCGCTTCGCTCAAGCACCACTTCGTCGACCGCGACACGGTACTCATCCGCATGCTGCCGCGCTTCAAGTAAATCTGAACCCAACCCCGGAGATTTTGATGACACACCGTTTTCTGTCCATTCTCGCACTCGCCGTCGGCGTGGCCCTGACACCCGCTTCACGCGCCCTCGCTGTCGAATTCAACACGGTCGATGCCGACGCCAGCACGCTTACCTTTCGCTTTTCACAGATGGGCGTGACCCTCGACGGGAGCTTCCCGACCTTCGACGCCACGCTGCAATTCGACCCCGAACGACCGGAAGCAGCAAGGACGGTGATTGAAGTACCGATCGCCGCCATTGACACCGGCTCGGAGGAAGGCGACGAAGAAGCGCGTGCCAAGACCTGGTTTCACACCGAGGCCCATCCGACCGCACGTTTCGAATCCACGCAGGTGAAAGTGCTCGGCGACAACACGTTCGAAGTAACCGGCAACCTCACGATCAAGGGCAACACCCGCGAGATCACCACACCGGTCACCTACACGCCGGCCGACGACGTAGCGACGCTCGATGGCAGCTTTACGATACAGCGCGCCGACTTCGCCATCGGCGAAGGCATGTGGGCCGACGACGAAGTGGTCGCCCTGGACGTCACCATTGATTTCCATGTGGTTGCGCGGCCGCACGCCAAGTAATCACGAAAACCCCCAGCAAGGAGAAAACGCAATGAAGAAGACACTCATCATCACCGCTCTGGCCACGCTTTTGGCGGCCCCGGCCTTTGCCGAGCCAGTTGAATACACGGTCGAGCGTACCCACACCTACACACGCTTCATCTACACGCATTTCGGTTTGTCGAAGCAGATCATGCGCTTCAACGAAACCACCGGCACCGTCACCTACGACGCAGAGGCTAAGACAGGCGCCGTTGATATAACCATCGATACGACATCGGTAGACACCGGTTCCGACGTATTCGACAACGATATTCAAGGCGAGGATCTCCTCGACACGGCCAACCATCCGACGGCCACCTTCAAGTCCACAAAGGTTAACTTCGAGGGTGACGCGCCGTCCACGATCGAAGGCGACCTGACGATCAAGGGCATCACCAAACCGGTAACGCTGACGGTGGTCTCATTCAAGACGATGGATCATCCGATGTTGAAGGTGCCGGCGCTGGGCGCCAATGCCACCGCCACGATCCTGCGCAGTGACTTCGACGCAGGAAAACACGCGCCCGCGGTGAGCGACGAAGTCGAACTCGACATCGCGTTCGAAGGCATCGCGAAATAGAATCCTTGCACTGCAAGGCGCCGCCACGACGCTCCGATGACGTGGCGGCGTTCCACATAGGAGGAGAGGCAAATGCTGGTCGACGGTAAATGGTGTGACAACTGGCAGCCCACCGACGAAAAAGCCGACAGCGCCGATGACGGCCGCTTCGTGCGAAAGGCTTCGACGTTTCGTCGCTTCGTCGCTGCCGACAGCGCCCAAGGCTTCATGCCCGAGGCGGGCCGCTACCAGTTGTACGTCGCTTATACCTGCCCGTGGGCAAGCCGCACGCTGATCGCGCGCCGCCTCAAGAAACTCGAGGACGTTATCGGCGTGTGCGTGGTCGATCCGCGCCTCAGCGGTCAGGGGTGGCAGTTCAGCGATTATCCGGGCAGCGACCGCGACCGGCTCAACGGCGCCACCTACATGCACGAGTTGTACACCCGCGCCGACCCGCACTACACCGGCCGTGCCACCGTGCCCGTGCTTTGGGACAGCGGGCAGCGCACCATCGTTAACAACGAGTCGGCTGACATCCTGCGCATCCTCAACAGCGGTTTCGGCGCGCTGGCCGACGAGGGCGTCGACCTTTACCCCGACGCACTGGCCGACGAGATCGACACCTTCAACGAACGGCTTTACGATAATTTCAACAATGCTGTTTACCAGGCGGGCTTTGCAAGAAGCCAGAGCGCCTATGACGAAGCGGTGGCGCGCGTGTTCGACACCCTCGACTGGCTGCAAGGCCGCCTCGACGGCAGAAGCTGGCTGGTCGGCGAGCAGGTTACCGAAACCGACATCCGCGCCTTCGTCACGCTGATCCGCTTCGATCTGGCGTATCACACCCTGTTCAAATGCAACCTCAAACCGCTGTCGGCCTACCCGGCGGTCGTTGACTACCTGCGCCACCTGCTGGCGATTCCGGCGTTTGCAGCGAGCGTCAACGTCGATCACATCAAGACCGGCTACGCCTCGATCCGCGCCATCAATCCGCAGGGCATCGT
>CBDULG010000089.1:0-10566 GCA_965367985.1 uncultured Rhodocyclaceae bacterium | reverse complement strand
GGGATCAGCACGCTCGCGGCCAGCCACATGACGATATTCATGGGCACGCCGAGGCGCGCGAAATCGGCGAAGCGGTAGTTGCCCGCCGTGTACACGAGCGTATTGGTCTGATAGCCGATCGGCGTGGCGAAGCTGCAGCTTGCCGCGAACATGACGCCGACCACGAAGGGCCGCGGGTCGACCCCCAGTTGCTGCGCGACACCGATCACCACCGGGGTGAACAGCACCGCCACCGCGTTGTTGCTGAGGAATTCGGTGGCGATGGAGGTGCACAGGATCACCAGCGAGAGCATCACCCACGGCGAGAAATCGCCGCCGAGGTGGACCAGCACCGCGGCCATCATGTCGGCCAGGCCGGATTCACGCATGGCGATGCTGATCGCCAGCATGCCGAATATCAGCAAGAGGATCGGCCATTCGATGGCCTTGTAGGCCTCGTCGGCGCGAATGCAGCCGGTCAGCACAACCACCACGGCGCCGATCATCGCCAGTGCTTCGATCGGCATGATGTTCAGCGCCGCCAGCAGCATGACCCCGGCGATGGTGGCCAGCGCGATCGGCGCCTTGGCGCTGCGCCGGGTTTCATGCTGGCCACCGGTCAACACGAACAGATCGCCGTTGTCGCAAAAGCGCTTGATCTGTGCGGGCGTCCCTTCAATCAGAAGTACATCACCGAACTGCAGCTGGAAGTCGTCACCCACGTCGAGAATCGAGGTGTCGCGACGGTGTACCGCGACCAGATGAATACCGTAGCGCGCGGCCAGGTCGAGATCACGGATCGCGCGCTGCACATAGCGCGAGGTCGGACCAACGATCGTTTCGACGACCGCCAGGTCGCGTCGACGCAGGGTTTCGAGGTCATTGGCCATCTCGCCGCGACTGCTCAGGCCGACCAGGTCGGTGCCGTGCAGCGTCAGCATGTCGTGACTGCCGCTGTGCACCACCAAGCGGTCACCCACGGCCAGCCGGACGTCGGCGCCCGGGGTTGAAAACGCCTCATCGCCGCGGAACAGCTTGATCACCCGGATATCGCCTTCGCTGAGCCTGGCTTCTTTCAGACTGCGTCCCGCCAGGCGCGAGCCCGCAGGCACGAACAGCTCGGTCATGAACAATCGGTCGCCGCCGTCGGTGAGCTGCTGGGCGAGGGTTTCACGCAGCGGCAGCGCGCGATGCGCGAAAAGCGCCATGAAGATGCAACCAATCAACGCCATGATGACCGCCGGCGCCGTGATCTCGAACATGCTGAACGGTGCCAGTCCCATCTCACGCGCCACGCCGTCGACCAGGATGTTGGTCGACGTGCCCACCATCGTAATCATCCCGCCAAGAATGGTGGCGTAGGAGAGCGGGATCAACAGCCGGGAAGGCGCCACCCCGTAGCGTGTCGCCATGGCAATGACCGCCGGAATCATCACCATCACCACCGGCGTGTTGTTGATGAACGGCGACACCAGCACGCCCACCATCAACATGGCCAGCAGCAGGCGCCGTTCGCTGTGACCGGCCGTGGCGCCCAGCCATTCACCGAGGCGGTCGACGCAGCCGGTCCTGCTCAGCGCGCCGCTGATGATGAACAGGCAGGCAATGGTGATCGGCGCGCTGTTGCTGAACACACTCAGCACCTGCTGTGCGTCGAGCAGGCCAAGGATCAGCAGCAACGCGACCGCGCTCATGGCGGCTACGTCGGGCTTGATCCACTCGCGCACGAAAGTGACGAACAAGCCGAGAAGAACAACGCCTACCACCCACGCAGACTGACTCTCGGGAATGATCATTTCTCACGACGCGTGGTGTGTGGTGAACAAAGACCACGTTAGCGCAAGCGGAAGGAAACCGAAAAGAACCAAAAGGTATCTTCTTATGCGCAAGCCCCAGTACCTTTTGCAGCTGTTCCCGTGCTTCGCCGCTTCGTGCTTTTGTGACCCGCATATCGGCGAGTTCGAAGAGCGTCATCGCCGCACCGAACGTCTTACTTGCAGCCCAACGTCATACTTCAGCGTGCGATGGAAGGCAGACTCAGCGGCCGGGAGCTCTCCACTATCCCGTAAGAGGATGGCCAACAGCGTCTGACGCGTGGCCGCAATTTGCAGGTTGGCGTGGGCTGTCGCCAATGTGACCGCTTTGTCGAATGCTGCCTGTGGCTCCTCCGTTGCCTTGAGTTGCAGGTGAAACGAGCCAATGTTCTTTCACGACGCCGCATCAAACGACGGCGGACGCCACAGCATTGCCGCTCGCGTGGTGGGCACCGGGGCGTGCCCCGCATAGCAGGTCGGCGACGGCCGCCGAGACCGGCATGCCGGTCTTGATCTCCATGTACAGGAACTGGCCCTGCGGGTTGAGTTCGAGAAAGACGAATTCGCCGACCGCGTCGATGCGCAGGTCGACCGTGGCGTAGCGCAGTTGCAGTGCGTCCATGAGGGCGAGCAATTGCCGGCGGATTTCGCGCGGCAGCGCGATGGGCCGAAACGCGACATCGACGTCGAGGCGGCCATCGGCCTGCGCGCCGACCGGGAACTCGGCGGCGAAGACGCGCTCGCCGACGAGGGTGACGCGTACTTCGCGGTTTCCGTTGATCTGTTCCTGGAAGATCATCGGTGCCAGATCGAGCGTCGCGAGCGCGTCGGCATCGGCGGCGGTCCAGCGCTTCGTGAATAGCAATTGATCGTTTGCGGCGGCGAGGGTCTTGTGGATCACGCGGCCGTGGTGGCGGTCGACGAAGGCGAGCACGGCGTCGGCGTCGTTGCTGATCAGGGTGTCGGGCACGCGCAGGCCGGCGGCGTGTGCCAGTGCGAGCTGACGCGATTTGGTTGCCGCCTGTTGGGCATACGGGTTGCTCACCAGCGGCACCCCGAGCGCGCACACCGTGCCCCACAGCAGCTCGCTCCACTGCCGGCGCACGAAATCGCGGTCGCCGCCGTCGCGCAGGGCGGGGTCGAAGTTCGGTGTGAAGTAGCGCCGGCACCAGACGGCGCGGGCCGCATCGAGTTGCGCGGTGGTGCCGTCGGCGCGCGTCCATCGCGTCCCGCCGCCGTGCTGCGACAGCCGCGCGCCGCTGCTGAACTCGGTGACATCGCCGATGAACACCGGCACGCCGCGCGCCTGCAGCAGGCGCTCGATCACCTGCGCGTGGCGATCGGGCAGGCAAGAGACGATCAGGATCATGGCCTCACTCCTTCAATCCCAGGGCAGCGAAGAATTGCGCTTCCTTTGCCGCGTAGGCAGCCTCGCCAGTCAGCGGTGCGGGTTCGGGCCGGGTTGTCATCGCGAACGGGCGCCGGTGCGTCCACATCGCTTCGTCGAGCGCGCGGGCGCTGCGCATGGTCAGCAGCCGCGCGCCGCGGCGCAGTTCGAGCCGCGCGGCGACGCTGGCCGCCACGTTCTGCAGGGGCAGCGGCGGGCGCTCTTCGAGTTGCAGCAAGTCGGCGCGGGCGAACTCGAGCAGATAGGGTGGCATCACCAGTTGGATCGTCTCCGCATCGCCGCCGACGAGAAAACCCTCGACCACGAAACCATCATCATCCGCGTGCACTGTCGGGCTCCTTCTTCGTTTCCGGATTCATTCGGAGGCCGGCCGGGCCGCCACACGCGTGGACGAGTCCGGCCGGGTTCTTTCTTGCTATGGCAGCGCCATCGCGCTGACCAATCGTCGACGAGCGTTTACTGGCCGCAATCGTCGGCGCAGGGGCTGCAGGTCGTGCCGGCGCGCGCCAGCCGCGTCGCCGCCATGCCGCCGGAGACGCGGTCGAGTTCCTCCGCGCCAAGCTCGACGACAGCGATTCCGCTCGCGGGCTCGTCGACGGGCTGCTGCAGCCGGCGGGTCAGGATCGAGCGTGCGCCTGCGGCGCTCTTGTCATGCTGTGTGGTTTTCATGTCGTACTCCTCATTGGTTTTGAAACCGCAATGCGGCGCCCCGCGCCAATGAAATGAACTCATGTTTGCTGCCGATGGCGCGCGGGGTCGCGAAGGGTTCCGGGCGACGCAGACGCCGGGTGGCGGTGCGCCGGTCTTTCATGGCACGGCAGCAACGAGCTCAGTGTGCTGGGACGGCTTCGGGTGCCCAATGCTGCATGTCACTGGTCGGATGCGCACTTATTCACAGATCCCGTCGAGGCGGCATCCGCGCGGCGATGGAAATAGGCACGCGCCGCAATGCCGATCTTGCGCCGTGGATTCCCCGACCGGGCCGCGCGCTCGGGCGCGCTCCATTCCGGTTTGCGGACTCAATGAAAATCCCGGCTGCGCGTCCTCAAAGTCGCTATCCAGTCGGTGAGATTCACCAGCCGTTTGGCGAGCACGTGCACGACCTTGCCTTCGCGTTGAAGCTGGCCGTACACGCCGAGCAGGCGGGCGCCGAGCAGGATGGTGCGCTGGCGTTCGGCGAGGCCGGCGTAGATGACGATGTTGCTCATGCCGGTTTCGTCTTCGAGGGTGACGAAGACGACGCCGCTGGAGGTACCGGGGCGCTGGCGGCAGGTGACGATACCGGCGGCGCGCACCAGCGCGCGGTGCGGCAGGTGCAGCAGATCGCTGGCCTTGAGGAAGCGCCGCGCGGTGAGTGGCTCGCGCAGCAGGGCGAGGGGGTGACGGCCGAGGCTGAAGCCGGTGCTGGCGTAGTCGGTGAGGATGGCTTCACCTTCACTCGGTGCGGGCAGGGCGACGTTGGTCTCCTTGGGCGGCGCGGTGTCGAACAGATCCTTCTGACGGTGCAGGCCGCTGGTGGCCCACAGGGCGGCGCGGCGATGACCGCTGAGCGCTTTGAGCGCGTCGGCGGCGGCGAGGCGGTCGAGTTCGGCGCGCGGCAGGTCGGCACGCGTCGCCAGATCGCTGAGCGAGGAGAAGGGCGCCTGCGCGCGCGCCGCTTCGATGCGCGCGCCGGCAGCCTGCTTGAAGCTGCTGATCTCGCGTATCCCGAGGCGCACGGCAGGGCGGGCGCCGACATCGGCAGTGTCGAATTCCAGCGTGCTTTCCCAGCCGCTTCGGGTGACATCCACCGGCCGCACTTCGACACCATGACGGCGGGCGTCCTGCACCAGTTGGGCGGGGCGGTAAAAGCCCATCGGCTGGCTGTTGAGCAGCGCGCACAGAAAGGCTTCGGGTTCGTGGCGCTTGAGCCAGGCCGAGTCGTAGGCGAGCAGGGCGAAACTGGCGGCGTGCGATTCGGGAAAGCCGTATTCGCCGAAGCCTTCGATCTGGCGGCAAAGCGCTTCAGCGAATTCGGCGCTGTAGCCGCGCTCGGCCATGCCGGCACGCAGTTTGTCCTGGAACGCCTGCATGTGGCCCTTGCGCCGCCACGAGGCCATCGCGCGGCGCAACTGATCGGCCTCACCGGGCGTGAAGCCGGCAGCCACTTCGGCCAGCTTCATCACCTGTTCCTGAAAGATCGGTACGCCCAGCGTGCGTTCGAGCACTGCGCGCACGGCGGCCGGCAGTTTGGCCATTTCACGTGCCGCCAGCGCGCGGTCGTTACGACGGGTGAGATACGGATGCACCATGTCGCCCTGAATCGGACCGGGGCGCACGATCGCCACCTGCACCACGAGATCGTAGAACTGGCGTGGTTTGAGGCGTGGCAGCATGGACATCTGCGCGCGTGATTCCACCTGAAACACGCCCACCGAATCGGCATCGCAGAGGGCTTCGTAGGTCGGCGCGTCGCCATCGGGGATGTCGGCCAGCGCCATCGGCGCGCCGCGCCGCTGGCCGGCCAGTTCGAGTGCACGGCGGATCACCGAGAGCATGCCGAGCGCGAGCACGTCGACCTTGAGCAGGCCGAGCGACTCGAGATCTTCCTTGTCCCACTGGATCACCGAGCGATCTGGCATGGCGGCGTTTTCGACCGGCACGAGGCGCGCCAGCGGGCCTTCGGAGATGATGAAACCGCCGACATGCTGTGAGAGGTGGCGCGGAAAGCCGGCGAGCTGTTCAGTGAGCGCGAGCCACTTGGCGACGCGCGGACTGTCGGGATCGAAACCGATTTCGCGCAGGCGGGCGGGCAACTGGTCGCGCTTGTCCCACCAGGCCAGCGAACCGGTGAGCGCGCTGATCTGCTCTGGGCTGAATCCGAGTGCGCGCCCGACATCGCGTAAGGCGCCGCGGGTCCGATAGCGGATCACCGTGGCGGCCAGCGCGGCGCGATCGCGGCCGTACTTGTTGTAGATGTACTGGATGACGATCTCGCGCCGCTCATGCTCGAAATCGACATCGATGTCGGGCGCCTCGTCGCGCTCCTTGGAGATGAAACGCTCGAACAGCAGCGAGGCGCGTTGCGGGTCGACCTCGGTGATGCCCAGCGCGTAGCACACCACCGAATTGGCCGCCGAACCGCGCCCCTGGCACAGAATGCCTTCGCGCCGCGCAAAGCAGACGATGTCGTACACGGTGAGGAAGAACGGTTCGTAGCGCAGATCGGCGATGAGCGCCAGTTCCTTGTCCGCCGTGGCGCGCACTTGCGGCGGCGTGCCCGCGGGGTAGCGACGTGTGAGGCCGGTGTCGACTTCGCGGCGCAGGTAGCTGGTAGCCGTCTCGCCTTGCGGCACGACTTCCTGCGGATATTCGTAACGCAATTCGCCGAGCGAGAACTCGCACTGCTCGATCAGGCGCAGTGTTTCGGCGAGCAGTTCGCGCGGATAGAGGCGCGCCAGTCGCAGCGGGTGGCGCAGGTGACGTTCGCCGTTGGGATGGAGCCGGTGGCCGGCGTCGAACACGCTGATCTTGTGGCGCAGCGCGGTGAGCGTGTCCTGCAGGGCGCGGCGGCCGCGGCGATGCATGTGCACATCGCCGCTGGCGACCATCGGCAAATCGGCGGCTGCGGCGAGCGCCCGCAGCCGGGTCAGGCGGGCGATGTCGTCCCCGCCGCTGTGCAACTCCACCGCCAGCCAGCCGCGGGTCGTGAAGCGCTCGGCAAACCAGCGCGCGTCGTCTGCGGTGGCTTCGGCATGCGGCACCCACAAAGCGAGGCAATCGGGCATCACGGCGGCAGGCGGCAAGCTCTCGAAATCGCCGCGATTGAGTTGATAGTGGCCCTTGCCGGCGCGCCGGCGACCCAGGGTGATGAGCGCCGACAAGTTGCCGTAGCCGGCACGGTTGCAAGCCAGGAAGACCAGTTTCAGACCGCAATCAAGGCTGAACTCTGCGCCATAAATCAATTTAAAATCAATTGATTCTGGTGATAACTTAAAGTTATCTATTATCTGCTTGAGCCCTTCGTGCGCGCGCACTGCGCCCGCCAGCGAGCATTCATCGGTAATCGCCAGGCCCTTGTAACCGAGCGTCCACGCACGCTCGACCAGTTCTTCCGGATGCGAGGCGCCGCGCAGGAAGCTGTAGTTCGATACGCAGTGCAGTTCAGCGTAGGCCGGCAACGGAAGCGACGCGGTGCGGGCGGTTGCAGGCTTATCGCGCATTGCGACCCCCACCATCGTGGACGATTGAAAGCCTGCGCGCGGCGGCGTGTGGTCGGATAATTCCGGCCTTGCGGATCAGGCCGCCGCCGCGCCTCGGATACGCCCCACAACCCGTAAGGCGGGTTTCAACCCGGCATCGGCGTTGCCGACACCGAGGCCGGCTGAAGCCGGCCCTACGAGCTGACCACCGCGTTGCCTCCGGTGTTGGTAGGTTGAGCAGAGCGCAGCGAAGCCCAACATGTGCCGACCACCGGGATGTTGGGCTTCCTTCGTCTGCCCAAGCTACGAAGCCGCGATAGGGTGAGCCGCAGATGGTGAAGTTGCGCGGATCAGCCAAAATAACCATGCAGCCACCAGCCGCGTGCGTCGCGGAACACCCACAGCCACGCGCCTTGCGCCGTGCAGGCGACAAAATAGTCGCGCCGCAGATCACCGCAGGCTTCGCCTTCATCCCACCAGCCGGACTCCACCCGTTCGGCACGGCTGAGCAGCTGCAGCGGCGCGCCGGCATGGGTGGGGCAGCCGCGCTGCTCGCGCAGGGCCAGCGGCGGGCGGTTCAGCCACAGTGGCCGTGCGCCGGCAGCGGGCGGGTCGATACCCTGTTTTTCCGGCCAGGGCACAGCGCGCGTGGCGCATTCGGGGCGATGGTCGTCGGCCACCGCCAACCCGTGCACGGCATCATCGCCCAAGCGCGCGCGCAGGCGTTCGACCACCGGGGCGATGCTGCCGGCGTCGTGCTGACCGAACAGCCCGGCGGTTTTGCCCGGCAGGTGCTGCGGCGCATTGGCGCGCAGATGCAGCTCGACCACCGGTGCGCGCAGCTGATGGCGTTCGAGTTGCTCGCGCATCACGCGCAGCAGACGGGCTTCATCGCGCGTGAGCGTGGCAAAGCCGAGCGTCAGCAAGGTGGACGGTGCGTCCTCGTGCTGCAACTCGAGCGTGCAACTACTGACCCCGGCAGCACGCGCATGCAGCCAGCCGGCCAGTGCGGCGAGCAGGCGGCGGGCGGCGAACAGCAGGCGGTCGGCCTGGTCGACCTTGGCCGGCAACTCGAGCCGCTGATGGAAATGTTCGGGAAAAACAAACGGGCGCTGCGGGTCGGCCAGTTCGCCGCGGGCGCGCGCCAGTTGCAGTGTCAACGCCTTGCCGAAGCGGTGGCCCAGTGTGGCGGAGGGCAGAGCGTAGAGCGCGCCGACGGTGTGCAGGCCGAGCGCCTGCAGCCGCGCCATGGCGGCGTCGGCCAAGCCCAGGCACGACACCGGCAGGTCGGCCAGCGCGCTTTGCCAGTTGCTCGCCGTGCTGTCGGCATGGGCCAGCCAGCGTGCGGCTTGCGGCGTGGGCGCGAGTCCGAACTGCAGGTCGAGCTGTTGTTCGCGGCCGGCGCGGCGAATGCGGGCGAGCAGCGTTTGCCGGCCACCAAACAGGCGCAGGCAGCCGCCGATTTCGAGCAACAGCATATGCGGCGGCGCGAGGCTGACATGCGGCGTGAAGCGTCCGGCCCAGCAGGCCAGCGCCTCCAGCGCGGCATGCTCGCGCGCCGGCTGGCGCTCATGCGGATTGAGCGCGGGCACCAGCGCCAACGCATCGGCCAGACGCATGCCGGGCGTCACACCGGCTTGTGCGGCGAGTGGGTCGGCCGCAACGATGCGCTGCTGCGCAATGGCGGCGGCTGGCGCGGGCAGTGCCAGCACTTCGACAGGCAGTCGGGGGAACAGGATGGCCAGCCAGAGCATGATCGTGGCTCACCGGAGGCTCAGGCCGGTGCAGGCGCTATGGCGCGTGCGGGAGAAGCTGCGACGAGGTGGCGCTGCAGCCGCGCCCAGGGCAGGGGGCGTTCGACAGGCAGAATCAGCGGTTCGGCCAGCGGCGGGCCGCGACGTTTGTGGATGTCTACCCGCAAGCCCGCGCGGGTGCCTGCAAGCGAAATGCGCAAGGGCGCGGGCGACGGCTGGCGGGCGGCGTGATGTGGCCGGAAAACAACGCACAGGCTGCGTGTGCCGCCTGCCGCCACTTGCAGGCGACGCAGGCCGCGTGCGTCGGCTGCAGGCAGCCAGGCGAACAGGGCGGCCAGCGCGTGACTGCCGAGCAGTTGTTCGCACGCCCAGGCCGCGTCGGCGCCCGCGGCTTCGAGCACCAGCAGGCGTGACAACGGCAGACCCAGTTGATGCCAGGCGGGCGCATGTACCTGTCCGGGCGGCGCGACGAGAACGATCCAGCCGGACTCGACATCGAGCGCACGCAACGCGGGCAGGAACAGGCTGAATTCGCCCGCGCCGCTGGCAGCATGCGTGACTTCGCTCAACGCGCCACACGGCCAGCCACCGCCGGGCAATTCAGCGTCGAGTGCCGCATAACCGCTGGCCAGCGCTGCCTCCGCCATGCGCGCACAAGCCCGGCCCCGCCACACATCGGAACGGGTCAACAGAGTATCGAGCGAGACGACGCTGGCAGGCATGGCGGTGTCGGCTGAGGAAAAACGGAGCCATGAAAACATGGCGGGATAACTGTAATTGTGTACAGTTATCCCGCCATGTCAAGATCCACTCCGGAAACCGCGGTGGCGTGACGTGCAACGCGTGTCAGGGTGCTTCCGGCGCAATCACCTCAAGCGAAGGAAAGTATCCCCGGTAGCGCTGTATATCCCGCGTCAGGATCGGGCACCCGGCGACTGCCGCATGGGCGCCGATAAAAAAATCCGCCAGCACATTGGTGTCGACGAAGATCAATCACGCTTCTCCACGCAGCAATGCCATCAACGCGTCGGTGTTCCACTTGACGGTCGCGCGGCCACGGGCACGGTCAAAACGGTCTTTCCCGCGAGGCTGCCGTGCTGATTTTGCGTCCGCCTTGCGGATGATAATGTGGCCTCGCTCGTCAACGGCGAAATCGACTTTGCTGCCAGGCTCCAGGTCCAGCGTCTCCCGGATTTTCTTGGGGATAGTGACCTGTCCTTTGCTGGTGAGCGTGGTACTCATGGTTGTCTCAATAGAGAAAATATTACGATTTTTATACTGTAATACCTACTTGAGGACCAACGATTCCAGTGGAGTCAATGAGCGCAGACGCCTTGGCTGCTAGGAGCGGTCTCAAACCTTCTGGCGCATCAGCCGGCCTTTTTCGCGTTCCCATTCACGGTTCTTTTCCACCTCGCGCTTGTCGTGCT
>CBDULG010000088.1:0-10640 GCA_965367985.1 uncultured Rhodocyclaceae bacterium | reverse complement strand
TCGTGAGCAGCGAGAACGACAATGCGGTCACTGTTCTCGATGGCGAAACGTATGCAGTGGTCAAGTCCATCAAGACCGGCGAACGGCCGCGCGACATGCGGCTCTCGGCGGACGGCAGCAAACTGCTCGTGGTTGCCAGCGACGATGAGCGCATCGACGTGATCGACATTGCGAAGCTGGAGGTCGAGCGCTCGTTCGGCGTCGGGGACGATCCGGAGATGTTCGACTTCAGCCCGGATGGCAAGGTCGTCTATGTGTCGAACGAGGAGGATGCCAAGGTTTCCGTCATCGACTTCGCCAATGGCGATCTCGTCGCCGAGATCGAAGTCGGGGAGGAGCCGGAGGGGGTGATGATGAGCCCCAACGGCAAGCATCTCTACGTGACCTCGGAGGTGGCGAACATGGTGCATGTAATCGACACGGCCACCAACGAGATCGTCACCAACGTCGTGGTCGGGAACCGTCCGCGCCGTTTCGCCGCCACCCCGGGAGGCGCAGAGATCTGGGTGACGAACGAGCTCGGCGGCTCGGTCACGATCATCGATGGCGACACGCACGCAATCAAGGAAACGGTGTCCTTCGCGCCAAAAGGGTTCCGCGCGGACGACGTCACCCCGGTAGGGATCACGATGACGCGCGACGGCAAGACCGCCTACGTCACCCTGGGTCGCGCCAACCATTTTGCCGTGGTCGACGTGGCCAGCCGCGAGGTCAAGTCGTACGTTCTCGTCGGGCAGCGCGCCTGGGGCACGGCGCTGAACCGCGACGAGAGCCTGCTGTTCGTGGTGAATGGTCTCTCGGACGATATTTCCGTCGTCGATACGAAGACCAACAAGGTGCAGCGCTCGGTTGCGGTGGGGCGCGTGCCCCATTCGGCCGTGATCGACGATTGATCGCCGCACCTGCCGTTCGCCCATTGCCCGATACACACTAAGGGGCCTGTCGATGCGATTTTCGACCTTCTTGCGTCTCGCTGTCGCTGTCTGCGCTGGCGCGCTGTTCGCGCTGCCGGCGGTTGCCGACACCGTGCGTTTCGCCTGGCTCGAGCTGGCGAAGGATGCACGCTACGACGAGCGGCGAACCTTTTTTCGCACCCTGTCGCGGCCGTTTGGGCGGCCCGTGGGCGGCGCCGAGGTTGCGATGCGCGAGGCACGTTTCGTCGGCCAGGCGCTGAACGTCGAGTTCAAGCTCGACCGCTTCGACGGCGCCGACGCCAAGGCACTGCTCGCCCACATCGACCGGCTTCACGGCGAAGGCGTTCGCTTTTTCGTCGTCGATGCGCCGGCACCCGTCGTCGCCGAACTCGGCAAGGCGACGCGCGGGCGCGAACTGCTGCTGTTCAATGTCTCGGCTGCGGACGACGCCCTGCGCCAGGCGCAATGCCAGCCGCACGTATTCCACACCGTGCCGAATCATGCGATGCAGACCGATGCGATGGCGCAGTTCCTCGTCTCGAAGAAGTGGCGGTCGATCTTGCTGCTCGAAGGCCCGCGACCCGACGACAAGCTGCTCGCCGCCGCTTTCGAGGCCTCCGCCAAGCGCTTCGGGCTCAAGATCGTCGACAAACGTGGCTTCGTCCTCAGCAACGACCCGCGCCAGCGCGATCAGGGGAATGTCGGGCTGCTCACCGCAGGCGGCGACTACGAAGCGGTATTCGTTGCGGACACGGACGGTGAGTTCGCGCGCAGCGTTCCCTATCGCACGGTTCTACCGCGGCCGGTGATCGGCAGCGAAGGCCTGGTGGCGGAGGGCTGGCACTGGGCGTGGGAGCGCCATGGCGCGCCGCAACTCACGGGCCGGATGATCAAGCAGGCCGGACGCCACCCGTCGAGTCCGGACTGGGCCGCCTGGATCGCCGTCAAGTCGGTGGTGGAGGCGGTGGTTCGCACCGACAACGCAGCCTTCGACACGCTGGTCGCCTACCTGGCTGGCGACGAGATCACGATCGACGGCTTCAAGGGCAACCGGCTCGGCTTTCGTTCCTGGGACCGCCAGCTTCGCCAGCCGATTCTCATTGCCACCCATAATGCGGTGATCGAGCGCGCACCGATCCAGGGTTTCCTCCATCAAACCAACAACATGGATACGCTGGGCTTCGACCGGCGCGACAGCCAGTGCACGTTCTGAGCAAGGGGGTGCGTCGATGAAGACAAGCCACGCGCTGCTTGCCCTGCAGGCGGTCGCCAGTCGCGAAGTGGCGAAGTTCGTCCGTCAGGGCGGGCGCTTCGCCTCGGCCCTGGTGCGCCCCCTGCTGTGGCTGGTGGTCTTTGCCGCCGGTTTCCAGAATGTGTTTGGCGTGTCAATCCTCCCGCCCTACGAAACCTATATCCCGTACCAGACCTACATCGTCCCTGGCCTGCTTGGCATGGTGCTGCTGTTCAACGGCATGCAGTCCTCGCTGGCCATGGTCTACGACCGCGAGATGGGGGTGATGCGGCTATTGCTGACCGCGCCGCTGCCGCGCTGGTATCTGCTGTTCGCCAAGCTGCTCGCCGGCACCTTGCTGTCGGTGCTGCAGGCCTATGTCTTCCTCGCCATCGCCGCACTGTTCGACGTCGGCGTGCCATGGTCGGGCTGGCTGTACGCATTCCCCGTGCTGGTGTTGTCGGGGATGATGCTGGGCGCACTCGGCCTGCTGCTGTCGGTGCATGTGAAGCAACTCGAGAACTTCGCCGGTACGATGAACTTCGTCATCTTCCCGATGTTCTTCGTGTCTCCGGCGCTGTACCCCCTGTGGAAGCTGGAGGAGTCGGGTGCGCGCTACATTCATATGGCCGCCACCTGGAATCCCTTTACGCATGCGGTCGAGGCGACGCGCTTCGCGCTCTATGGCCAGTTGTCGGCCGTGTCGCTGGCGGTGGTCGGCGGTTGCCTGGTGCTGTTCTTCTTGCTTGCTGCCTGGGGGTACGACCCGCAGCGCGGCATGTTGAAGCGCACCGGCAAGCCCGGCTGAGTCATTCCACGGCCGGGTCGTCAGGTTCGCGCACCTGCGCCGGGCCGCTGCCGCCGGTATTCCGGCAACTCCGCCCGGATCGGCGTTCAGGCGCGCTTGGCATCAACCAGCGAGACCCTGTGCGTGATCGTCTCTCGCCTGAGCGCCTATCGGCGCAATAACCGCACGAAACGTGCCGTGTGGGAATTCGATAAGCTCAGTCGCACTCTTAAGCTTTCGGACTTCATCGAATCCCCGGTGTTGCGGCACAAGGCCCTTCTCAGCGTCCAGCAAGTGGGGGCCATCACGGCTTCGTACCGACCGGACAGTTCTTTCGTAGCTACAGCGCCGGACAGATCACGTGCGCGCGATTAGGCCAGGGGAGCGTCTCAAGCACCCATCGCGAACGGGGATCGACGACAGACACACAGCAATTTCGCGTCTTATCACCGGGGTCTCCTGATGCTAGGTCGTTCGAATGGGCTGGACGTCGCGCTACGGCGTGCGATGTGATACGCCGTGTTCGGCGAAGATGCGAGCCAACGTGCCATCGCGCTGGATATCGATCATCGCCCGAGAGAGCGCGTCGGCCAGGTCAGCGTCATCCGCCTTGACCGCCATGCCCAGTGGCCACCCCTTGATACGCAACTCCGGCATTTCGACGGGTCCGATCTCGAATCGCGCCTGTTTGCCCAGCGCGCCTTCGAGCTCGGTTCGAGTGGCCATCACCGCGGCGATTTCACCCCGCTCAAGCGCGGCCACCGCGTCGGCGATCGTGGTGTAGTGGGCCACGTTGCTTCGCAAGCGGCCATGCAGAACGCCGAGCAGGAAATCGTCAGCGAGGCTGGCGGTTTCGACGCCGACCTTTTCGCGCGTGAACACTTCCAGCGCAGTGGCCGCCGAGCCGGTGACCGGTCCGACGCGCCCCGGATCGCGCGCAATGGCGACAGTTTCGAGATGGTAGGGACCAAAGATCCGAACCTGGTCATTGCGCTCGGCCAGATGCTGATCGACCGGTACATGCAGCATCACATCGGCAGGACGTGTGCCGAGGTAGTGCCCCTTCCAGACCATGTTGCGCAGATCGTCGCTCATGTCTTCGTCAGCGGTGAACGACACTATCTCGGCCCGTAATCCCATCCGCGCGGCGAGCGCTTCGCCAATCGACACGTCCACACCCTTCCCCTTGTGGGAGTAGGGCGGAAAATCGTTGTAGACAGCGACGCGCAGGCGTCCTTCCTGTTGAGTTTGAACCGCCTCCGAACTTACCGCCGCCGACAAGGACGCGAGAAGCAACCCCGCATAGAGCGCAAACGCGCGCATGTACTTGCTATTCTTCACTTATCGTCTCCAGCCAAGCGCGAATCGACCACATCGCCTCTTGCGGAAGGATACCCTCGAACGGCGGCATGTAGACGCGTCCGTCCCGTGTTGCGCCGCCGCGAATGCGCATCATGAAGATCTCGTCACCTTCGTCTTCGGGCGGCAGGTAGCGCAGGTCGGGCGCGATGCCACCGGAGATGCCGCCCAGGCCGTGACAACGCGCACAGTTCTGGGTGTAGGCCGAATCGCCAACACGAATGGCTTCCTCGTTGCCCCTGTATGGATTGCTCTCGAGCCACTCCTCGCCAAGCGGCTCGAGCGTCGAAACGTCTACCGCCTGTGGTGTGACGTCGCCATGCGCCATGGCGTGGCCCGCCCCCAGCATGAGCGCTATCGCCGTTGCGCCACAAATGGCCTGGAGGGTCGTCGTTCTCTTGTTTGTTGCAGTCATCGCGGTACTCCTTTTTCTCGGTTGAGGTTGTCGCACCCGCCTGGTTGCGAGGTGTGTGCCGAGTGTCTCTGTTGCAACACCCGTGCCAGTACGTGCTCCGCCGCGGCAATGTCGCCCAAAAGCCGATCTGACAGTATCCACGGGCCTGTTTCACTTGAGCGCGGTATTTGCGTTAAAGTAAGTCGTGTACCACCCAATAGCCACAATGTGCTGCATGATGGGGCAACTGTCCCATTTTACGACACGGTGCCGCAGCAATGCAGACATTGGAATGGAGGCGGCGGCCGACATGGAGTCGGTTTTTCGGCACGACGCCCCGCGGAGGAGACATGGGAGAATTGTCGTTATCGAACCGACTCGATCGGGTCGCGCATGCGCGCCGGCTTTTCTTCGAAAGCGATGATCGACCGGAATCCTTGGTTGCGTCGTGCGTCTTGCGCTCGTGGGAGCGCTGTCGGAAGACCGGGCTGAACGAGCGCGGCAAACACGAGCTCGACCCGATCGGCAAGTCTGCGTTGCGCGATCTGTGCGAACGCAATCAGCGCTTGCTCGCTCACGGCCTTGGAATCGTTCAGTCGCTGCATGAGCAAATTCGCGATTCAGGCAATGTGGTCATCCTCGCGGACGCGGCAGGTACCCTGCTGCATCGGGTCGGCGACGCAAATTTTCTCGACGCTGCCGACCGGGTTGCGCTGACGCCGGGTGCTCCCTGGGACGAGTCGCGGCGTGGTACCAACGCGGTCGGAACGGCCATTGTCGAGCGCATGCCGACGGAGATTCTCGGCAGCGAGCATTTCCTTTCGCGGAACGGATTTCTGACCTGCAGTGCATCTCCGGTGTTTGATCCGCATGGCGAGCTGATTGGCGTGCTCGATATCTCGGGCGATCGCCGCGCGTATCAAAGGCACACGCTCGGTCTCGTCGGTATGGGTGTGCAATTGCTGGAACGCAACTTGTTCCAGGCCGAATTCGTCGACGAGATCCTAATTTCATTGCACCTCGGGGCGGAGACCCTGGGCTGTGTGCAAGAGGCGATCCTCGCCGTCTCCGCCGACGGGGCCATCCTCGGCGCCAGCCGCGCGGCGGTCGAGCTGTTGGGCGTGTCCCGCACCAACCTGGCGCGCGCGGATTTTTCCATGCTCTTTGACCTGTCGCTGGATGCGCTGATCGATCGTGCCACCGGGAAACCGCTGGCACTTGTCGCACTTGAAACCCGTGGTGGCGGGCGACTTTACGCCTGCGTACGGAACGTTCCACAGCGCGTTACGAGCCGCCCTGGCCGCACGGCGACAACCAAACCCAGCCGGCCGCCGGTGCTGCGCCGGGCACATCAGCGCCCCGGAATCGTACTCGAAGACCTGCGCACGGGCGACATGCGCATGGCCACGGCCATCGACCGTGCCACGAGAATTTGTGGCAAGGATATCCCGCTGCTGGTTCAGGGCGAGTCCGGCGTGGGCAAAGAGTTGTTCGCCAAAGCGTTTCACTTTTCGGGGGCGCGCGGAGCGGGGCAGTTTGTAGCGCTCAACTGCGCGGCGATTCCTGAAAACCTCATCGAATCCGAGTTGTTCGGCTATGTCGGTGGGGCCTTCACAGGGGCACGCAAAGAAGGGGCTGTCGGCAAGATTCAGCAGGCGCATGGCGGGACCCTGTTCCTCGACGAAATCGGTGATATGCCGCTGCAACTGCAGGCTCGGCTGCTGCGCGTGTTGCAGGAGCGTTCCGTCACCCCGGTCGGCGGCAGCGAGGCGATCAGCGTCGATGTGTCGCTGGTTTGCGCCACGCATCGCACGCTGCGTGAAGAGGTGGCCGCCGGACGTTTCCGCGAAGATCTGTACTACCGCGTCAACGGGCTGACGGTGACCTTGCCGGCGCTGCGCGAGCGCAGCGATCTCGCGCGCCTCGTCAATGCCATCCTCAGCCTCGAGAGTGAGGATCGCGTGTTGACCGTGTCCGAGACGGCCATGACGTGTTTCGAACGCTATGACTGGCCGGGCAACATTCGGCAATTACACAATGCGCTGCGTCTCGCGATTGCGCTGCTCGATCCGGACGAATCGCAAATCGACATGGAGCATCTGCCCGAGGAGCTGTTCTTGGCGCCGTCGGATGCGTCTGCCGATGTGCTCTCCGACATCGAGCGGCCGTTGATGACGGCGCCGCGGCGCGGCGCAACAGCGAGTCTTGAAGTGATCGAACGAGAGGCGATCGATCAGGCGCTCGCGGCGGCAGACGGCAATATCTCCGCGGCAGCGCGGCGCCTTGGAATCAGCCGCAATACCCTGTACCGCAAACTTGGACGCATGTGACCGCTGCCAGCGGCACTCGATTGCGCTACCAGCGCGCCGGCAGCTTGCGCTTGATGAGGATGTGCTGGTGATGGATTTCGATGTATTCGCCGGCGACCAGTTCGCGCAGGATGCGATTGACCATTTCACGCGAAGCGCCGACGAGATTGGCCAGATCCTGTTGCGTGAGGCGCTGGTGAATGATGCGGTGTTCGCCTTCGGGCTCCGACATCGAATCGAAAATGCGTGAGATGCGCCCGAAGACGTCGATCAGCGCGAGTGCGCGCACATTGTCGGTCAGCTCACGGATGCGCCCGACCAGGTTGCGCACGATGATCTGCATCGAGGCGGGGTTGGCGTCGAGCACGGCGAGGAAATCGGAGCGGGAGATCTGCACCAGCGTGCTGCGCTCGATGGTCATCACCGAGGCGGAACGCGGTGCGCCGTCGAGCAGCGCAAGCTCGCCAAAATAATCTTCGGCGCCGAGCAGTGAAAGGGTCACTTCCTTGCCGTTCTCTTCGGTGACGAAGACCTTCAGCGCGCCGCGCTCGACAATGAACATGCCGCCCGCTTCGTCGCCTTCGTTGACCACGATTGCGCCTGACGGGTAGGTGCGTGGACGTGCGTGACTGGCCAGTTGGGAAATCTGGTTGTCGGGCAGTCCGGCAAAAAGTTCGATGGCATTGAGTTTCATGTGCACGCTCCGCGCTGGGGGGGGCTGGCAAGCGCCATTATTCCAAGGCGTGTATTCGTGCGCTGCGCTTGTATCATCAAGACCTCGTCCCTCCCGGAGTTTGCCTGCGTGAAAGGCGTCCTGTTGCGCGCCCTGTGGCTGATCGGCGTATCCGTGGTACTGGTCACCGTGTTGTGGCTGTCCGCGCTTCAGGAAAAGGCCGCCAGTGCCGGGTTGAGCGCACTTTATACCTTTCGCGGCACGCGGGAGCCGCCCGCTGATGTTCTTATTGTAGCCGTCGACGCGGCCTCCGCACGCGAATTGGGTGTGCCAACGCGCCCTGACCTCTGGCCGCGCGCCTTGCACGCACAACTCATCGACGGTCTTGCAGTGAGCGGCGCGGTGGCAATCGGCTTCGATCTGCTGTTCGAACATGCGGGCGAAGAGCGGGATGACGAACGGTTGCGCGAGGCGATCGCGCGCGCCGGCAACGTTCTGCTGGCCGAACGCGTCGTGCGCCACGTGCTGCGCTCGGATTCGGGCGGCGTGCTGGGGAGTGTCGACCGGCGCATCGGCCCGATGCCGTCGCTGGCGCAGGCGGCGTGGGCGACGGCGCCGTTCGTTCTACCCAAAACCGATGACGGCGTGTTCGAGTTCTGGACCTTCCCGGCCGGTGGCCGGGCATCCATGCCGGTGCGTCTTTACGAGCGCTGGCTGGCGCAACGCGGCCGCCAGGTGGAAATCGGCGGCGCGCCGCGCGACACCCTGGGACTCAACCTGTATGGGCCCTTCGGTAGCGTGCCGATCGTTTCTTATGCCGAGGCGCTGCGGCGCCTGTCGCGCGGCGGCGCGCCCGAGTTCGCCGGCAAGGTGGTGCTGGTCGGCCTCGCCGAATCGAACCAATCGCTGCAGTACGACGCGTACCGAACACCTTATTCGAGCACCGATGGCGTCGACCTGAGCGGCGTCGAACTGGCCGCCACGGCAGTCGCGAATTTCATCGACGGCAGCGCATTGCGGCGGCTCGATCCGACCGTCGCGATGGCGCTGGTGCTGGGCTGGACGGTGTTGCTGGCGGTGCCGTGGGGCTTGGTGCGCGCCGGTGAGGCAATGTTCATCACTATTGCGCTGTTGGCCGGTTACGGCGTGCTGGCGCTGCAGGTGTTCGTCACCCATTTCGTCTGGCTGCCGGTGATCTTTCCTCTGCTGGTCGTGCCGATGGTGGTGGCCGGCATTGGCATGGTGCTTAAGTTCCGCCAGGCGCGCGGGCGACACCGCCGCCTGCATCGACTGCTCGCCGCCGATCGTCATGGCGGCGCGCTCACCCGGCTGGTCGACGGGCTGGAAGGTCAGCGCCCGGGGCGGGTCGTCTCGGCAGTCTGCCTGTGTAGCGACATCGCCGCCTACACGACGCTCACCGAAGCCCGTTCGGCCGACGCCGCCCGCAACATGCTCAATCGTTATCTGGCGTGTTTCGTACCGCACATCGAGTCGCGCGGCGGCGATGTCACTGACATCGTCGGCGACTCGATCATGTCACTCTGGGTGATCGGCGCCGATGCGGGCGATGCGTGCCGGCGGGCGCTCGCCGCGGCGCGCGCGCTCGACGACTGCATGAATCGCCAACGGCCGGCGGGCGCCTTGCCGACGCGCTTCGGGCTGCATCTGGGCGATGTGTACTTCGGCGAAGTCGGCGTGGGTGATCGCACCGAAATCCGCCCGGTGGGCGATGTCGTCAATACCGCCAGCCGCATTCAGGATGCGTGCAAGCCGCTTGGCCTGACTTTGCTGGCCTCGCAAGAGGTAGCGCGTGCGGCCGGTGACCAGGTGGTATGCGAGGTGGGACGTTTCCTGCTCAAGGGCAAGCGTGACGCGATCACCCTGGTGACGATCGACCCGAGCGCCTGTGGCGAGCCGGTGCACAGCCGCTTTGCCGAGGCGCTGTCGTGTTTCGTGCGCGGCGACCGCGCAGGCGCACAAGCCGGATTCCATGCCGTGCTCAGCCGTGCTCCCGACAACGGCCCGGCACGTTTCTATGCCGGGCTGTGCGCCGCGCCCGAGCTGCCAAAGGCCGGCGTGATCGAACTCGAAAAACAGTGAGCCTGAAGCCGGCGGTCGACCGCTTGCCGGTCTTGGCAAGTCGATGAGGAAACTGGATATTTCGCCTTCGACAGCGATCACCCCTCGGGACGGAGCGCCATGTTGCAGGCGCGGCAATGAACTGGTTCACACGAAAGCTGCGGCGCAAGACACTTTTGCAATTGCACGGGCGGTGCAGACTGGGAACCTCTCCGATGCCACTGGATGCAGGCCATGGCTTTTCACCCCGACGCCACGACATGCCGGCGCATTCCGCCGGAATTCCTCGAGACGTTCCGTGCCCAGCCGGTGCGCCGTGATGCCGGCGTTGCCGCAAAGTCCACGCGCGATGAACCGACGGCCCGCAAAACAAGGCCCGAAGAGCCGTCGCCCCTGCCTTCCCACTGGGTCGACATGCTGCACGGTGACAGTTCGCTGGACGACCTGTTTCGCTGACGCCGTCGGGCCGGTGCGCCGGTGGGTGCGTGTTGGCAACCAATAGAACCGTCCGGTTCATTAGCAAATAGATCGTCCGCTTGTCCGTTGTGCTGCAGATCGGTGCAGGGCGTAGCCCGCAGCCCATCTACACCATCGCGCGGTCACTTCGAACATGGCGCCGCTGACGCATTTGCGCGCCGCGTATCAACAGGGCGGCTCGCTCGACAGTGTCGGCGATCAGCACATCGCGCCGACCCGCTTCGCGGGCTTCGACGGCTTTGCTCGAAGGCTTGAAAGTGCGGCAGGATGTCTGCAACGTGGAGCCGGCCATGCTGCCGCGGCTATAGGCCGCGTCCTGGATGGCCAATGCGCAGGTACAATTTTCGCCACCCGGCCGCGGCTGACAGGTGAGTGTCGAGGCACGCGCCCTGTTCGGCCGTAATGCGCTGATTCAGG
>CBDULG010000087.1:0-10755 GCA_965367985.1 uncultured Rhodocyclaceae bacterium | reverse complement strand
AACCGATTTCCAGTTGAGTGGCATGGAGATGGGCGCGAGCCCATTTTTTTATTTTCGCGCGGTTTTTTTGCGCGGCGAGTTTTGGTGTGGGCGCGGGCGTGGATCTGGTTGGAATTGTCGAACGGGTCGTGACAGGTTTGGGTTTTGAACTCGTGGAGTTCGAAAGTTCGCCGAAAGCGCAGGTGTTGCGTGTGTTCATCGATATCGAGCGCGGTGTCACGGTTGACGACTGTGCTGCGGTGAGCAACCAGCTGACACGCGTATTCGAGGTGGAGAACATAGATTTTGGGCGGCTAGAAGTCTCGTCGCCGGGGCTTGATCGTCCACTGAACAAACCGGCCGATTTCTCGCGCTTCGCCGGCGAAAAGATTTGGCTGCGCACGCATCTGCCGCTCGATGACGGAAATCAACGAAATTTTTCTGGGGTGCTGAAAGGCTTTGAGGATGGAAAGGTTGTGCTGGCGGCGGATGCCGGCATGCTGGAAATTCCGTTCGAAGAAGTCGAGAAGGCGCGCCTGGTGCCCCAATATTGAGCTTCGGTCTGGAGGTCTGAACTGATGAGCCGCGAAATCTTGCTGCTTGTAGATGCGCTGGCGCGCGAGAAGAACGTCGCCAAGGATATCGTGTTCGCCGCGCTCGAATCGGCGCTGGCCTCGGCCACGAAAAAGCGCGTCCATGACGAAGCCGATGTGCGTGTATCGATCGATCGTGAAACCGGCGACTACGAATCGTTCCGCCGCTGGGTCGTCCTGCCGGATGCGGAAGTCGAAAACGACGAGGCCGAGATGGGCATCATCGACGCGCGCGAGGAGATTCCGGACATCCAGTTGGGCGAATACATCGAGGAACCGCTTGAGCCGATCGACTTTGGACGAATCGGCGCGCAGGCGGCGAAGCAGGTCATCCTGCAAAGAATTCGCGACGCCGAGCGTGAGCAGTTGCTCGATGATTTTCTCGATCGCAAGGAATTTCTCGTCAGCGGCAGCATCAAGCGCATGGAACGCGGCAACGCGATCATCGAGGTCGGGCGCCTGGAGGCAATGCTGCCGCGTGAGCAGATGATTCAGAAGGAAAACCTGCGTGTCGGCGACCGCATCAAGGCGTATCTGCTGCGCATCGATCGCAATGCGCGCGGTCCGCAATTGATACTTTCGCGCACCGCGCCTGAATTTCTCATCAAGCTATTCGAACTCGAAGTGCCCGAGATCGAAGACGGACTGCTCGAAATCAAGGCGTGCGCGCGCGATCCCGGCTTGCGGGCGAAGATCGCCGTGCAGGCGCACGACGCGCGCATTGATCCGATCGGTACCTGTGTCGGGCTGCGCGGTTCGCGCGTCACTGCCGTGCGCAACGAAATTGGCGGCGAGCAGATCGACATCATCGTCTGGTCGCCCGACCCGGCCCAGTTCGTCATTGCTGCGCTGCAACCGGCCGAGGTGTCTTCGATTGTCGTGGACGAAGAAACGAACTCAATGGATGTCGTTGTCGACGAAAACAACCTGGCCATCGCGATTGGCCGTGGTGGGCAGAACGTCAAGCTGGCATCGGAGCTTTCCGGGTGGTCGATCAATCTGATGAGCGAGGAGGAGTCGAACGAACGTGCCGACTCCGAGCGCAATACGCTGCGGACGCTATTCATGGAGCGGCTGGACGTGGACGAAGAAGTGGCGGACATCATGATCGACGAAGGATTCACTTCGCTCGAAGAAGTGGCCTACGTCCCTTTGTCGGAAATGCTCGAAATCGACGCGTTCGACGAAGACACGGTCAATGAACTGCGCAACCGGGCGCGCAACGTGTTGCTGACCGATGCCATCGTGACCGAAGAGCAGTTGGAAAAGGTTTCCGAAGATCTGATCAATCTCGACGGAATGGAAAAGGACCTGGCGGCCGCACTCGCGGCCCAGGGCGTGCACACGCGTGACGATCTTGCCGATCTGGCCACCGATGAACTGGTCGAGTTGACGGGAATCGATGAATCGCGTGCGGTTGGACTTATTACCGCGGCGCGTGCGCACTGGTTCGAGCAAGACGGGGGAATAGATGGAACAAATTAGCGTTACCCAGTTTGCCGGTGAGCTGAGAATGCCGGCCAACGCGCTTCTCGACCAATTGAAGAAGGCGGGCGTCGACATCAATGGCGCCGAAGCCATGCTGACCGAGCAGGACAAGGCGAAATTGCTCGAGTACCTGCGGCGCTCGCATGGCGACGAGAAAGGCAAGTCGAAGATCACCTTGACGCGCAAGCAGAACAGCGAAATCAAGGCGACCGATTCGACCGGTCGTGCGCGAACCGTGCAGGTGCAGGTGCGCAAGAAGCGTGTCTTCGTCAAGCGTGACGAGTTGATTGCCGAAGCGGAAGCGCAGCGTGAAGCCGCTGCAGCGAGCGAAGCCGAAGCGCCCGAGCCCGAGGTCGAGTCCGTTGAGGCCGTTGAACCGGCCGAACACGCTGAGGCGTCTGTGAATGTGGCGCTGCCAGACGAAGCCGCTGTGGAGTCCGGCGCCGTCGCGGAAGATCGTGGCGTCCCGGATACCAGCGAAGTCGAGACGCCTGCGGCAGCAGCCGCCCCCGATGCCGAACAGGAAGCCCCTGCGGTCGAGGACAGCGAAGTCGAGACAGGCGGCCAAGCGGAATCGGATGCCAAGCCTGAGGCAGCACCGGCGCCGAAGAAGCGTGCCCGTCGAGTTCAGATCAGCGAGTTGCTCGATCCCGATGAAATCAAGGCGCGTGAGGACGAATCGCGTCGTCACTCCGATTTGCTCGCGCGTCAGGCAGCAGACCGGAAGGTGCGTGAAGAGCGCGAAGCCTCGGCGCGCGCCTCAGCTGAACGCGCGCGACTCGAAGCGGAAAACGCCGCCGCGGCAGAAAAAAGCAAGGAAGAGGGTACGACCACCCTGCACAAGCCGCGAAAAGACGAAGCGACTGCCCGCAAGGACGACAAGCGCGACGATAGCAGCAAGCGCCGCACGCTGAAGACGCGGGGCGGCGATGCGGGATCGAATTGGCGCAGCGGCAACAAGCGCGCTGGCGGACGGGGTCAGCGCAATCAGCGCACGCAGCGTGACCAGCAGTCCGAAACCAACTTCAAGGCGCCGGTCGACCCGATCGTGCACGACGTGCATGTGCCGGAAACCATTTCGGTGTCCGATCTTGCCCACAAGATGGCCGTCAAGGCCACCGAAGTCATCAAGGTACTCATGAAAATGGGGACGATGGTGACGATCAATCAGGTGCTCGATCAGGAAACGGCGATGATCATCGTCGAAGAAATGGGACACAAGGCGCACGCCGCCAAGCTCGACGACCCCGATGCGTTCCTCGAGGACGTGGTCGAGACCGCGGATGCACCGGAAAAGCCGCGCGCCCCGGTGGTGACGGTGATGGGCCACGTCGATCACGGCAAGACTTCGTTGCTCGATTACATCCGGCGTGCCAAAGTCGCCTCCGGCGAAGCGGGTGGTATTACGCAGCACATAGGCGCCTACCATGTCGATACCGAGAAGGGCATGTTGACCTTTCTCGATACGCCGGGCCATGAAGCATTCACCGCGATGCGCGCGCGTGGTGCCAAGGCCACCGATATCGTCGTGCTCGTTGTCGCGGCGGACGATGGTGTGATGCCGCAGACCAAGGAAGCAATACACCACGCGCAGGCGGCGGGCGTGCCACTGGTCGTCGCAGTCAATAAGATCGACAAGCCGGAAGCCAATCTCGAGCGCGTGAAACAAGAGCTTGTCTCGGAAGGTGTCGTGCCCGAAGAGTATGGCGGCGAGGTGATGTTCGTAAACGTCTCGGCAAAAACGGGAGAGGGCATCGACAATCTGCTCGACGCGATTCTGCTGCAGGCCGAAGTGCTGGAACTCACCGCCCCGCAGGACGCACCGGCCAAAGGTCTGATTGTCGAGGCACGCCTCGACAAGGGCCGCGGCGCGGTGGCGTCAATGCTGGTGCAATCAGGAACCTTGCACAAAGGCGACATTCTGCTGGTTGGCGCAACCTACGGTCGGGTGCGCGCGATGCTCGACGAAAACGGCAAGTCGATCTCCGAAGCGGGACCGTCGGTTCCGGTCGAGATACTCGGTCTGTCTGATGTGCCGGCAGCGGGTGATGAGGTGATGGCGCTCGCGGATGAACGCAAAGCGCGTGAGATTGCACTGTTTCGTCAGGGTAAATTCCGCGATGTCAAACTCGCCAAGCAGCAGGCCGCCAAACTCGAGAGCATGTTTGAGCAGATGTCCGAAGGCGAGGTCAAGTCGCTTCCGCTGATTATCAAGGCGGATGTCCAGGGTTCGCAGGAAGCGCTGGTGCAGGCCTTGCAGAAGCTGTCTACCGAAGAGGTCCGCGTCAACGTGATCCACGGTGCCGTCGGCGGCATTTCGGAGTCGGACGTAAACCTTGCGCAAGCGTCCGGCGCGGTGATCATCGGCTTCAATACGCGCGCCGACGCGGGCGCGCGCCGCTTGGCGGAAACGTTCGGAATCGACCTCCGTTATTACAACATCATCTACGACGCGGTCGATGACGTGAAGAATGCATTGTCGGGCATGCTGGCGCCTGAAAAGCGCGAGGAAATCATCGGTCTGGTCGAAGTACGGCAGGTGTTCAAGGTATCGAAGGTGGGCACGATCGCTGGCTGCTACGTCCTCGAGGGCATCGTCAAGCGCGGCTCGCGTGTGCGCGTGCTGCGAGACAATGTGGTTTTGCACACGGGCGAACTCGAATCGCTCAAGCGCTACAAGGACGACGTCAAGGAAGTACGCTCGGGCTTTGAATGCGGCCTCTCGCTGGCAAACTTCAACGAGATCGAGGAAGGTGACCATATCGAAGTCTTCGAAGTGCGTGAAGTCGCGCGTTCGCTTTAGGGCTGGCGCCGATGCCGAAGGACTTTTCGCGCTCGCAGCGCGTTGCTGAACAGATTCGGCGCGATCTGGCGGAGCTTTTGCGTCTTGAGGTCAAGGATCCGCGCATCGGCTTCATTACGCTGACCGATGTCGAGGTGAGTTCGGATTTTGCGCACGCGAAAGTCTATTTCACTTCGATGGACGGCGCCGAGGGACTCGAGAACGTGCTCGCGGGTTTGCGAAACGCCTCCGGGTTCCTGCGTCGAGAGCTCGGGCGCCGGCTCCGCATTCATACGCTTCCCGAGTTGCATTTTCACTATGACCCGTCGGTCGAGCGCGGTGCCGCATTGTCGGCATTGATCGACGAGGCCGTTGCGCAGGAGCGCAAGCACGACGACGAGGCGGATGGCGGCGGCTGAATCGCGTCGGCCGCGGGAGAAGGTCGACGGCGTTCTCTTGCTCGACAAGCCGCTCAACGTCTCTTCGAATGCGGCGTTGCAGCGTACCAAGCGCGCGCTTGGCGCCGCTAAGGCGGGTCATACGGGTACACTCGATCCACTGGCGACGGGCTTGCTGCCCTTGGCATTCGGAGAATCTACCAAGTTCTCGCAGGCGCTACTCGACGCTGACAAGTCATATCGCGCAACCGTTCAATTGGGTGTGACGACCCGCACCGGCGACGCAGAGGGCGAGCCAATTGAGCGCCTTCCGGTCAACGTGGCGCCGGCGCAACTTGAAGCCGCGGTGGCTGCTTTTAAGGGCGAGATTGAACAAGTCCCGCCGATGTATTCTGCGCTCAAGTTCGCCGGGAAGCCGTTGTATGCCTACGCCCGCGAGGGTGTCGAGATTGCGCGCAAGCGACGCAGGGTGACGATCTACGAGATCGTCAGCGAGGCGTTTCGTGACGATCGGTTTGACCTTGTCGTGCGTTGCAGCAAAGGCACTTACGTACGCACGCTGGCGGAAGATATCGGCCGCTACCTCGGTTGCGGAGCGCATTTGTGCGCATTGCGACGCACCGCGGTTGGACCGTTCCGCATCGAGCACGCCACGGCGCTTGCGGCGATCGAAAGCGAGGGCGTGGCGGCAAGAGCCCGGTTGCGCGCGATCGACAGCTTGATCGAGGCGGTCGAGACACTCACGCTCGATGACATCCAGGTAAGCGCGCTGAAGTTCGGTCAGACGTCGACTGTCGATGGCGTGGCGGCAGGGGAATACCGGCTTTATTGCGGCGAATTTTTCCTGGGTGTCGGCCGGGTCGATACGGCAGGCGTTCTGACCGCGCGCCGCCTTGTTTCCACGCAGCCGCATTCGTGATTACGCCTGTTGGTCGCCTTGAGTTCGAGGGGCCGGATCGGTATAATTTCGCTTTTTTCCAGAATCCCAGAATTCAACAAAAGAGTAACCCTACATGGCTCTCGATATAGCAAACAAAGCGCAGGTCGTCGGTGAATACCAACGCGCCGCGGGCGACACGGGCTCTCCGGAAGTCCAGGTGGCACTGCTGACCGCCCGGATCAACGGATTGACGGGTCACTTCAAGGTAAATGCCAAGGATCATCACTCACGCCGGGGCCTGCTGCGCATGGTCAGCCGCCGCCGAAAGCTGCTCGACTATCTCAAGCGCACCAATGCAGACAGTTATCGTACCCTGATCGGGCGCCTCGGGCTGCGCAAGTAATCGGTGTGCTATCAGTTGGCGTTTGCATCCGCAGCGTCCGAACGTTGTTGTAAAGCCGGTGTGAGCCATTTTCGGCCGCGCCGGTTTTTTCATTTCAGCGCCGTATTGAACGCGTGCGCTTGAGTCCAAGAAACCTCGTGGCGGTTGTCGCTTGCCGCCCTCACACAGAAGGACATCCCATTGCCTAACGCAATTAAAAAAGAATTTACCTACGGAGCGCATACGGTCACCCTGGAGACCGGGGAAATCGCCCGCCAAGCCGGCGGCGCGGTCATCGTCAATATGGACGATACCGTTGTACTGGCAACAGTTGTAGCGCGCACTGAAGCGCGTGCCGGCCAGGATTTCTTCCCGCTGACCGTCGATTATCAGGAAAAAACCTATTCGGCGGGCAAGATACCCGGCGGATTTTTCAAGCGCGAAGGGCGGCCGAGTGAAAAAGAAATACTCACCTGCCGGCTGATCGATCGTCCGATCCGCCCGCTGTTTCCGGAGGGCTTCTACAACGAGATTCAGGTCATTCTGACCGTCCTCTCGCTGAATCCGGAGATCGACCCCGACATTCCCGCCATGATCGGTGCCTCGGCTGCATTGGCGATTTCCGGGGTTCCGTTCAACGGTCCGATTGGCGCCTGCCGTGTGGGCTATCTCGACGGCAGTTACGTGCTCAACCCATCGACCACCGAACTTGCCGGTAGCGACTTGAATCTAGTCGTCGCAGGTACCGAGGCGGCTGTGCTGATGGTCGAATCGGAAGCGAAAGAGCTGTCGGAAGAAGTCATGCTGGGCGCTGTCGTGTTTGGCCATGAGCAAATGCAAGCCGCCATCAACGCGATCAACGAACTCGTCGAAGTCGCGGGCAAGCCGGCATGGGATTGGACGGCTGC
Source organism: uncultured Rhodocyclaceae bacterium (assembly GCA_965367985.1). GTDB lineage: Bacteria > Pseudomonadota > Gammaproteobacteria > Burkholderiales > Rhodocyclaceae > Nitrogeniibacter. The sequence continues at coordinate 3,345 of CBDULG010000087.1, read as the reverse complement.
GGCAAGCGACGAGGGACTCGTGGGCCGCATTCGCGACGCCGTGCAAGCCGATATCGATGCAGCCTTCAACGTGACCAGCAAGCAGGCGCGCACGCAGCAATTGTCCGAATTACGCAGGAAGGCCGTTGAGCTGGTTTGCGACGGTTCGGAAGGTGCGCCGACCGAGAATCAGGTGAAGGACATCCTGCATGAACTCGAAGCCGCCGTCGTGCGCGGCCGTATCCTGAGTGGCGAGCCGCGAATCGACGGGCGAGACACGCGTACGGTGCGCCCGATCGATATCCGTACCGGTGTGCTGCCGCGCGCGCATGGTTCCGCCTTGTTCACACGTGGCGAGACCCAGGCCCTGGTGGTTGCGACGCTTGGCACCGGACGTGACGAGCAAATCATCGATGCGCTGGCCGGCGAATATCGCGACCGCTTTTTGCTGCACTACAACTTTCCGCCGTTCGCCACGGGCGAGACGGGCCGGGTGGGCTCGCCCAAGCGGCGCGAGATCGGCCATGGCCGCCTTGCGAAGCGGGCATTGATCAACATGCTGCCCTCAGCCGAGGACTTTGCCTATACGCTTCGAGTCGTCTCGGAGATCACCGAATCCAACGGCTCGAGCTCGATGGCGTCGGTGTGCGGCGGCTCGTTGGCGATGATGGACGCCGGGGTGCCCCTCAAGGCGCATGTTGCTGGCATCGCAATGGGTCTAATCAAGGACGGCAATCGATTTGCCGTGCTCTCTGACATCCTTGGCGACGAGGATCATCTGGGCGATATGGACTTCAAGGTGGCGGGTACCGAGAACGGCGTGACTGCGCTACAGATGGACATCAAGATTCAGGGCATCACCAAGGAAATCATGCAGGTCGCGCTCGCTCAGGCGAAAGAAGGCCGATTGCATATCCTCGGACTGATGGTTAAGGCGCTCGATTCGCATCGTGGTGAAGTGTCCGAGTTTGCGCCGCGCATGGTGACGATGAAGATCAACTCGGAGAAGATTCGCGACGTGATCGGCAAGGGTGGTGCAGTGATTCGCGCCCTGCAGGAGGAGACCGGCACTGTCATCGAGATTGACGATGACGGCACGATCACGATTTCGTCGGTGAGTGTCGAAGGCGCAAATGCGGCCAAGGAAAAGATCGAGGAAATCACCGCCGAGGTGGAAGTAGGGCGTGTCTACGAGGGCAAAGTGCTGCGTATTCTCGATTTTGGTGCAATCGTAAGTATCATGCCGGGCCGCGACGGCTTGCTGCATGTTTCGCAGATTGCCAACGAGCGCGTCGAAAAGGTCACCGATTACGTGAATGAAGGCGATGTAATCAGAGTGAAGGTGCTTGAAACCGACGATCGCGGCCGTATCAAGCTGAGCATGAAAGCGCTGCTCAACGAAGCTCAGGCGTGACGGCGCGCATCCGCTACAAAAAAACAGGCACCCGCGGGTGCCTGTTTTTTTGCCTGCGTGCCAACCTCTCAGCGCTGGAGCGCCGGTGTCGCGCGCATTCGCCTATTTGGCGACCTGCCGCTCGCGCATCTCTTCAAGCGTCTTGCAATCGATGCACATGGTGGCCGTCGGCCGCGCTTCAAGCCGCTTGAGGCCGATTTCGACGCCACAGCTGTCGCAGTAGCCATATTCGCCAGACGCGATACGCGCCAGCGCTTCGTCGATCTTCTTGATGAGTTTGCGTTCGCGGTCACGGTTGCGCAATTCCAGCGCGATATCGGACTCCTGGCTGGCGCGATCGTTCGGATCGGCAAACGAGGTCGCCTCGTCTTGCATGGTGTGCACCGTCCGCTCGATGTCATCCATCAACTCATCCTTCAGCGATGAGAGGATGTCGCGGAAATGATCCAGCTGTTTCTCGCTCATGTACTCCTCGCCTTTGGCGAGCTTGTACGGCGGAAACTGCTTATGCAGAGTGTCGTCGGCCATGCGTGATGATTCCGTGAGTGTGAAGGCGAACTAATATCAGAAAGAATTGTACCCTGCAAGTGGTGCCGCTATCACGGTCATTTGCGCGCGATGCCGGGTTTGACGCTCTTCGCGTGAGTGTGTAATATCACGGCCTCTCGGGGTGTAGCGCAGTCCGGTAGCGCGCTTGCTTTGGGAGCAAGATGTCGGGGGTTCGAATCCCTCCACCCCGACCAAAGCTCACACCCTGGTGCCCGAAAGGATCTGCCCGTAGCTCAATCGGATAGAGCACCGGCCTTCTAAGCCGGGGGTTGCAGGTTCGATTCCTGCCGGGCAGGCCAGAGAGATTGTAGAATGTCGCTGTGTCTCGGCACGGCAGCGGTCAGTGGCGGCATTAGCTCAGTTGGTAGAGCATTGGATTGTGATTCCAAGGGTCACCGGTTCGAAACCGGTATGTCGCCCCAAACACAAGAAAGCCCTCGCGCATGCGAGGGCTTTTTCAATTTGTGGTGGCTGTCCGGTGATTCTTGCAGCCGGTACGTGCATTCCAAGCGGCGGCGTTCGCCCGCTTGAAACGGAGCGCAGCACGGCCTGGCTGCATGCGCTCCGTCTTGGCAGGTCGCCCGGTCGCGTCAGAATCCGACGAGGCTGGGTAGCCAGAGCGACAGTTGCGGCACGTAGGCGATGAGGAAGATCGCCCCAACGGAGACGAGAACAAACGGATACACGCGCGCGACAATCTGCTCCACAGTCGACCCGCCAATGCCGGATGCGACAAAGAGGTTTTCGCCCAGTGGCGGGGTCATGAAGCCAACCGACAATGCGCAGATAACGACGATGCCGACGTGCGTCGGATCGACACCCACCGTATACATCACCGGCAACAGCACGGGCACCAGGATCATGATCGCGGCCAGTGTTTCCATGAACATGCCGACGAACAGCAAGAAGACGATTACCATGGCCCAGATCAGATAGATATTTCCGGTCAGCGAGAGCAGCGATTCGGCAATTACGGCGGGAATGCGCTGTTCGACCAGCAGGCGCCCGAATACGGTCGCTGCAAAGAGAATCAGCAGCACGCGGCCGGTAATCCAGGTGGTCGTTCGCAGCGAGTTGAAAAAGGTTCTCCAGCGCAATTCGCGATGCAGAAAAATGCCGACAAAGAGCGTGTAGAAGATCGCGACGACGGCAGACTCGGTCGGCGTGAACAGGCCGGTGTAGATGCCGCCGAGGATGATGACCGGGGCGAGCAACGACCAGATGCCCTTCCTGAGCGCGGTTTTTATTTCACTGAATGACCATTGTTCGGTCAAGCCACGGTAGCCGCTCTTGCGTGAAATGAAGTAGTTCATCCCGAGCAGGGCGCCGGCCATGACCATGCCCGGAATGACGCCCGCAATGAACAGCTTGGGGATCGACAGTGATGCGAACTGGCCGTGCGT